>NZ_JBHIRO010000001.1:0-280499 GCF_042197165.1 Bartonella sp. AA23NXGY
AGCAACAATTTATGCTTGCATGGTTCAATCAGGTTTCCGTGATAAAGTGGGGGGAGGGACTTGGTGCGAGAATCATAGAGCCGAAAACTTACCCATATGTCGTCCAGGTGCTGTCATACCACAGCGCAGTGTCAAGAAGCGCTTGAACAGCCCTTTTTGTAAAAAGCATCCAGAACAATATGAATGTTATCCTTAAGTTTTGCTGTTTGTGATGATCAACAATCCGCTATCCTTGCCTTCACTTGGAATGGCGCGATTGTTTTCTCAACCAATCATCTCAATATTGTTCACCGTTGTTTTAAGCAGCGATGACAGAAAATATCAACAGGCTTACGAGCTTTTTTATTGTAAATAAATCCATTGAAAGAGGGGAAGAATGAAGAAAATCTTAAAACTATTGAGTTGCATAGCTCTCTTAAATACAGCTGGATGTGTTAACCAACCTCCTCCATCAACTTTAGCATTATGGGAAAAACCAGGTGTCGATAAAGCGATGATCCAACAATCCTTATCAAAATGTGGTTGGAAACCGGTTTATGCTTCTTCTAGTGATATGAATTCGTATGCGAGTGAATTTGCCTCAGTTTATGAGTGCATGAAAAAAGCAGGTTTCCGGTATAAATTGCAAGATTCAAAAGGGCTCTATTTTACACAACCTCCCAAAAGTGGCTCATTCCTAAGCAATTTAATGATAGCAGGATATCAGCAATTTATGGACAATGACACCTTTGGTGTGACCAACAAAACGAAACAGGAACGGGCTTTACTAACGCATTTTGAGGATGAAAGAAAACGTCAGCAAAAGCAAAAAGCTTTACAAAAGCGATCACCAAAGCGTCCTCCCCATCGTTAAAAGGTCGTTGGATAAAATCACGAATGAAGTAGGGGATCAAAGCCGTCTCCTTCTTTATTCAAGCGGGTGGCACTTTAAATAAGGCAGCATTCATGGTGTTGGCGCTGATATTATCGCTGGGACCAATCCTGTTTATGCAAATGGTGAGCAGAGCGGGAATATCACCTTGGGAGAAGGTAAAGATATCATTTTTGAAAGTGTACAAAACCAGCTCGTGGGTGTTGCTACAGCCCTTGGCTCTTAAGACGATTCATAAGAATCATTTTTACTCCTTTCTTCTATAGTTTTTATCCACACATCAGCCCCGCTTATGATGTGCAAGCAAGTGATTTTGATTGATTCAAGATAAACAGATTTGAAATGAGAGAATCCTACGTTATTCGGGAGGCTAATTCAATATAAATAACGCTAGATTATTATTATAAATCAATATTTTGTTATATAAAAAAACTAATCCGTAGGAGATTGTTGGAAATGTTGGAACTATCCTTGGTACTTTTGCTGGGCTTAGCAACATCAGAGCGAAAGAAAATATCGTACGAGTAGGGCAGCGAGATGGATACAAACTCTATGAGTATAACTACAGGGGCTATCCAGAGCGTTATCGCGGGGTGATGGCACAAGATGTTTTGAAGTCAAAACCTGAAGCTGTTTTCTTGCATAAGGCGATAGGTTTTTTGCATGTAGATTATAGCAAGCGTGGCTGTGAGATGGAAAGGGTGCAGTGATGGAACAAGAAAACACAAATTCTCTTTTAAAGTTGTTTGATCCAAAATTTTTGCGTCCTTTAATGTATCAGGTTATACCGCAGTTACCTAGATATTTATTGCAATAACGCTCGATGCCTCCAAGCACGCCGTTGGAAGGACGATACAAGCCAAGTTTTTTAGAACGGGCTGCTTGTCGCACAGACCCTTTTGATGCGAGCAATGGGGATAATACTCCACAAAAATTGAGTCCTACAGAGCTTATTCGCGGTTCTCAAGCAGGGACAGAACAAGCTGGGAAAAAACGCCAGCAGAATTGATTATGTCTATGGATGATTTAAAACGCCAAATGCCTCCATTGCCGGATGTTTCAAAGGATACTGTTAAGATACAAGAGGTACCAGAGCAACAAAAACATGACTTTTCAGAGCAGAGAGGTGTTGCATCAATGATTTCTCAATCTCCACTTGTTGGGAACATTGATCAGTCTAGTGGGGATGAAGCTGGGCGACAGCAAAAAGATGTGATGGATTATATTGCTCAACTTAATGAGAAATCTATAGCGGAAAACTCTTTGAAAAACGATTCTGGAAATGATGAGGAAAAGCTTTTTGATGCACCTATAGGAGAAGAAAAACATTTGAATGCACACTTACCAGAAGAGGAGCATTTAAAAGCAAGTGGTGATCTTGAACAAAAAACAGATTATATCAAGTCACTTGATAACTTTGTTCAGACAGGAGCAAATCCAAGTAGCTTATGGGAGCGTTTTAGAAAATCAGAATTTTCCGAGCATTTAATGGATTTTTTTGCAGGGCTTGCATTAGGAAAGACACCACAAGAAAGTTTTTCAAATGCATCTATCCTTATGCGGCAGGGCAACAAGGAACGCGCACAACATAAACAAACTTTGCAATTTTTACGCTCTAAAGGGTATAGCGATGAAGATGCACAAGCACTCACGCAATATCCAGATCTTGCCATGAAAATCATAGGCAGCACGTTAAGCTCTCAAGAAGGCTATAGAACACTACTTAAAAGGCTTAATCGGGGGATTATGAATTTGTACCAACCGAATTGCAGAAATGGACCAAAGCGGGAGGCAAACGTTTACAAGGTCTTGTACACCGGCGTGTAGAAGAGGCAGGGCTATGGGCGAAAGGGGCTTATGTTTCTTCCAATTATCAAACAGTAGAAACGCAAGCACCAACGGGGGGTTCAAAGCGGAAGCATTGGCACCGATTATTGGTTCTTTTTTTGGGCTTGGTGGATTTTTAGTGGGCAATGGCCCCATTCAATGGGCTTTAGCCGCCATTATGGTTTTAGCCGCATGTACTGGTATTTTCTTTGTAGCTAAACGCTTTCAGGAGTACCGCCTATGATCTTATGGATGAAAAGAAACTTGATGGTAACAGGTGCGGCTTTAGCGGCTTTTTTATTGCCTTAGCAAGAGCTTTTACTCTTGGGAAAAAAGCAGAGCAACAAAAGCAAACAGAAAAAGCTTTAAAAGCAGCCACAACACGGCTGGAGGTGGAAAGTGAAGTTAATCAAAAAAGTGATGCTGATATGCGTGCTGCTCTCTCTGACTGGTTGCACGACAAATAAATATGCTTCTTCTTGTGTTGGCTGGTTGCCAATTTATTTAGACAAGAAAGATCTGAACGCCATCAGTTCCAATTTAGCAAGAGAGATCTTAAAGCACAATAATCTAGGTGAACGCTTGTGTGGGTGGAAACATGGTTAGAAAAAAATCCAAAAAACACACAGAGCTTACAGAATCAGAAAAAGAAATGCTTCAAGAAATGATCATCACCTATCAAAGCGTGAAAATGATGTCTCGCTTGATGAAGTGGATAGCATTTTTTCTTTTTTTGCTTATTCTTGATTTTGCACGCCTCATGGATGCGATAGACAACATCTTCGCTCATTTGAAGCAGTGGTTCTCAAAGAATTAGAAAAACTGTCATACAAGCAAAAACTTCGAAAAATTCTTTTTACTATGAATTGGAGATCTAATCATAAGCGTAGTTCAGAATGCAAACCAAATCGTAAGAGCTCTAGTGTTTTGGTATTCGGCTTTCGATAGATCAAAACTAAATCTGGCTTGATATGACAATCACGACAATTGCGCCATTGACCTGTTAGCGCATGATCTCTCCAATGCGCTTTTAGCGGTTCATTCTCCGCTAACGCTTTGACCACAAGCAGCAAATCCTTCTCTAGTGTATTAGCATACCTACCTTTTCTTTCACGTTTAAGGTCAGACCGGAATGAACACGTATAGACAATATAGCAAGCTTAGGTTTTCTTTTCAGATTTACGCATTTCGGTTCTATCTTCGCGTATCATGGTCCTTAAGCTGTCTAATGATGTACGTTCGACGCATCCCATTTCGGCATCCTCGATAGCTCGTAATGTTTCCGGATTTGGTTGAAAGATCCAAGCGGTAATGTTCGATCTCTAGCAATGCGGGTCATAAACATGCGTACTGCATCCGATACAGTTAAACCCGTAGACTTAATAACTGCACTTGCAATTTCTTGAACTTGATCAGGTATGCGGGCTTGAATTTTTCCCATTTCTAAATCCCCTATTCAATTGTAGTACAATGTACTGCACGTTAAGTCTATGTCAAGAGTTTCAACAATAGCTTTTCACAAGAGAACTTAGCAAAATTCAAAAAATTATTAGAGAAAGTTAGAAGAATAAGATATGTTTTGTAGAAGAATATTGGAAAATCCTATTCCCTAACCTTTATTTATGAACCCCATACTTTAAAAAAACATATAAATCAATGTGATATATGAATAAAAAAGAGCATAATATCACTAAAAGAGTGTTATAGAAATGATGTGTCATGACGATTCTACCACTCGATAGTGCTTCGATAAGAGAGGCAATAGCGCTTCTTGAACAAGGGAAGTTAGTAGCGTTACCAACAGAAACTGTTTATGGATTAGCGGGCGATGCAACCAATGGGAGGGCAATTTCTTCTATTTACTCTACAAAGGGTCGTCCACAAATTAATCCTCTTATTGCGCATGTTAGCGGCATCGAAATGGCGGAACGTTATGTTAAAATTGACTTTCTTTCACGCCAATTAATAGAGGAATTTTGGCCAGGGCCTTTGACATTGGTTTTGCCTTTAAAGGAACAGCATAATATCCATCCTTTAACAACCTCTGGTTTGAATACCTTGGCTGTTCGTTTTCCAGACAGTCGTTTTGCGGAAGTGGTACAACATTTTGGCCGTCCACTTGCTGCTCCTAGTGCGAATCAATCGGGGCGTCTTAGCCCTACTTCAGCTGAGGCTGTTTTTGCATCTTTGGGGGAATCTGTTCCTTTGATATTGGACGGAGGGCCTGCTAAAATAGGGCTGGAATCAACGATTATTAAAATTTGTGGTGAAAATATTTATCTTTTGCGTCCAGGGGGGCTTGCGGCTGATGAAATTGAAGAGGTTGTGGGGAAGCCTTTAAAACGGATAGATCAAAGGGCGGCGATTGAAGCTCCTGGGATGTTAAAATCACATTATGCTCCCAATGCTACGGTTCGTTTGAATGTAGAAAAGGTGGAAAATGGTGAAGCGCTTTTAGCATTTGGTTCAAAGCGTGTTATGGGGGCTGAAAATGCCGTTTCTATTTTAAACCTTAGCGAAGATGGAAAGTTGGAAGAGGCAGCCTCTCATTTATTTCAATATATGAAGGAATTAGATTCATTTAAAGTGAGATGTATCGCAGTAGAACCTATTCCATCATACGGATTAGGAGAGGCTATCAATGATCGTCTTATACGGGCTGCGGCTCCAAAGGAGAAATGAACATGGAGCAGGAATTAATTGAAGGGTTTAGGGAAATTGTTGGTGCTAAGCATGCTATAACGGATCAAGCTTTGATTGCACCGTATTTGCTTGAAGAGCGTGGGCTTTTTCATGGAAAAACACCTTTACTTTTACGTCCATCTTCTTGCGCAGAGGTCTCATCGATTATGCAGTTAGCGAGCAAAACGCGCACACCGATTGTGCCACAGGGTGGAAATACAGGGCTTGTGGGGGGACAACAACCAGATGAAGGAGGAGGGAGCGTTCTTTTATCCATGGAGCGATTAAATAAGATTAGAGCTATAAATCTTGAGGGAAATTTTGTTGTTGTAGAGGCTGGTGTTATTTTACAGAATTTACAGAAAAAAGTGGATGAATCAGGTCGTTTTTTCCCTCTTTCTTTGGCATCTGAAGGTTCTTGCCAAGTAGGAGGCAATCTTTCGTCGAATGCTGGAGGGACAGCTGTTTTAGCTTATGGCAATATGCGTGATCTTTGTCTTGGTTTAGAAGTTGTTTTACCGGATGGGCGTATTTTAGATGATTTGCGTTTTGTTAAAAAAGACAATAGCGGTTACGATTTAAAAGATCTTTTTATTGGTGCAGAAGGCACATTGGGAGTTATAACCGCAGCCGTTTTGAAGATGTTTCCAAAAATAAAAGGAAAAGCTGTTGCTTTGGTGGGATTATATAGTCCGGCGAAGGCTTTAGAGTTTTTATCTCTGGCTCAAGAATATGGAGGAGGGATGTTGACAGGTTTTGAGCTCATGGGAAATCTCAGTTTGCAAATGGCTTTAGATTATAAGATGTGTGAGAAACCTCCTCTTCAGCGGAAACATGAATGGTATGTATTAATAAACATTTCATCGTTGCAAGGCAATGATGAGGCGTTATCGGTATTGAGTACTATTTTAGAAGAAGCTTTAAAGAATGCGGTGATAGAAGATGCAGTTGTTGCGCAATCTTTAAAACAGCAAGATTTTTTTTGGCAATTACGAGAAAGTATATCATCAGCACAAAAGTTAGCAGGAGGGTCCATTAAGCATGATATTGCAATCCCACTTGCTTCTATTCCTGATTTTATTGCTGAGGCAGCGCTTATTGTTGAAGATATTGCTCCAGGAGCACGGGTGATTTGTTTTGGACACATGGGCGATGGAAATTTACATTATAATATTACACAACCTGTAGGAGCTGATACGACAGTGTTTTTGCAATTATGGTCAACAATGAATCATCGCATTCATAGTTTAGTGGTGGACTATAGAGGTGCATTTTCTGCTGAGCATGGAATTGGTCAGCTTAAGCGCGAAGAACTTCGTTCTTTTAAATCGCCTGTCGCATTGGATATTATGCAAGGGATTAAAAAAACACTCGATCCTTTAGGGATAATGAATCCTGGAAAAGTATTATAATTCAAGAATGGTGATCATGCATTTTTGTTTAGATTTTAATAACCAAAAAAGAAACCAGTTGTTTTTTATTCAAACTTTTAATAATCCAATGAGAAAAAGCTGCTAAAGGGTGTATGTTATTTAAGATAAATTGGGATAATGTATATGGCTAATCAATGCTTTAATCAGGCAAAAGCGGTGCTTGAATTTCGGTTAGATCCGTGCCATTTGCCACAAACGACGACATATTTTTCATCCAAAACGGGTAATCAGGTTATTTGTTCGTTAAATGAGCGTGGTGTTTCTTTTAAAACGGATATGCCTTCAAGCTTATCGCATTTAATACCCCCTTATCATTTTCAAGGAATTGCAGCACGTACCGTAAAAACGCGTTCAGGAGAAAGAGCTGTTGCATTAGAATTACTTCATGCCGATGAGGAAGCTTGTATACCGCTTTTGGTTTCCAGAGATTTGAATAATGTTCTTCTGGATTGGCGGTTATGGGCGGATACTTATGGCCTTCCCATGCTTATGATCAATGAAGATAATCGCATTCTGGTTGTAAAAGATCGTTCTGATTTACATCGATTTTTTGGTACAACAGCACATTCTAAACAAAAGCATTTTTTACTTCGTTATAGCAATCCGTTAGGCTTGCGTTTGGTGATTGCGAATCGAATTGCACTCCAGTAAATTAACATGCATTCATTTTTGTACGACCGTCAGCATTTATCTTGTTGTGCTGTAAAACATCGTTGTTTGGGGAGGTAACATAAGGCATGTAAACTTCACACATGAAGTGTTTTTAGAAGATATGGCGAATATTCTAAGTTTGCTTGTAGGTCTTTGTGTAAGTGCAGCATATGAGTGGGAAGCAAGAGGAACCCGCTTAATGAGAATTCAGACCTTTACAGACGGGATTTGGTGTGACTTTTGGTTCTTGAAAACAAAGAGAAAGTCAATGATTGTAAATGAGAGTTTTTTGACACCATACATTGGCAGCAGGAATCGATGATGTAGAATGCTTTTTTCAGAGAGGTAAAAACGGTTTTCATAACAATAGAAACTGTTTTTTTGCGGTATAATTTTGGGTTTTTGCCACATTATTAAAAACACCAGAAGATTACTGGAAGTGTTTTTGAATTTTTTTTATAAATCATTTCTCCATGTTGAATGAAAGCTTTGAATATTTCAGAATATTCTTATTTCATCTCTCTTTTATAATCAAAATCATTTAGATAGAAAGGGTTATCGTAATATTGAGAATTGGAAAATACAATGATGGTATAGGTTTTTATTTTTATTCCAGAAAGCTGGCAGAATGGATTTATACTATTTGCAGGTAGTGTCGTAAAATGGGAATGATAAGCATGAGAGATATTGTTTAAGAATTTGTATGTGAATAACATAACTATCTTTTTTGGGCATTTTATTTTTCGTAAAAGCGGAGTTTCACTAAAAACGCGATAAATAAAAGAAATGATAGTATATACGTTTTTCCTCAGGATTTTATAAGAAAGAAAGTGTTTATAAAAATGATGAGAAAATGCGTTTAAAGTAAAGACAACAGTAAAATGATTATTTTATATTACATCTTCAGATTCAGAAAATTTTCCTATTTTATCATGAGTAGATATCCTATTTACAATATTTGATTGTTCAAAGGAAAGCACACTTATTTTTTCAAAATTATGGTCAACGTAAAACAGTGAGAAAATTTGTGTGTCATGCTCTTATATAAAATAAGAAAATCGTAAAAAAAGAATATTCAAAGGATTTAATTTTCTCGCGCAACGGCTCTCCATCCGATATCTCGACGAACAAAACCTTCTGGCCAATCAATAAAATCAACAGCTTCATAAGCACGTTTTTGTGCATGCGTAATCGTTTTTCCTGTTGCAGTTATATTGAGTACACGTCCACCATTTGCAATGAGTTCTCCATCATGCAACACTGTACCAGCTTGAAAAACTTTCACATCGGGAAGAGTGTTTACTTGATCAACGTTACGGATAACAGTACCTTTTTGGGGGGAGTCTGGATAACCATTAGCAGCCATAACAACGGTGAGAGCTGTTTTTTCAGACCACCGAAGAGGCTTATTTTCGAGTTTTCCTTGAGCTGCAGCAAGAAAAATTGGCAAAATATCATCTTTGAGGCGCATCATTAAAACTTGACATTCAGGATCACCGAATCGTACGTTAAATTCAATTAATTCGGGTCCTTTTTGCGTTATCATTAATCCGACAAAGAGAATACCTTTAAAGGGGGCGCCCATTTCTTTCATGCTTATTAAAGCTGGTTCAACAATTTCTTTGAGAGTACGATTCACTATTTCTTGGGTCATGATGGGCGCTGGTGAATAAGCACCCATACCACCGGTGTTTGCTCCAGTATCCCCATCACCTACACGTTTATGATCTTGAGCAGATCCAAAAGGAAGAGCAAGTTTACCATCACAAAGGCAGAAGAAGCTTGCTTCTTCACCTTCAAGAAAAGATTCTACAACAATTTTGTTTCCTGCATCTCCAAATGTACTTTTGAAGCAGGCATCAACTGCGTTAAACGCTTCTTCCATAGTTGTTGCAACCACGACACCTTTGCCAGCTGCTAAGCCATCAGCTTTAATAACAATGGGAACACCTTGTTGCTGAATGTAAGCTTTAGCTTTAGAGGCATCATTAAAGCATTGGTAACTTCCTGTAGGAATGTTATTCTTCCGACATAAATCTTTTGTAAAGGCTTTTGAACCTTCTAGTTGAGCAGCTTTTTGAGTAGGACCAAATACACAGATGTTAGCGCTATTAAGAGAGTCTGTTATACCCGCCACCAAGGGTGCTTCTGGTCCTACAATTACAAGATCAATAGAATGTGCTTTACAAAAATCAATAACAAGGGGATGGTCATCAATGTTCAAATTAATATTTTCACCAAATTCTGTTGTTGCAGGATTTCCAGGAGCACAATATAACTTTGTTAGCAGTGGTGATGCTGCTATTTTCCATGCTAAAGCATGTTCTCGTCCACCTGAGCCAATAAGAAGAATATTCATTGCTTGCTCCTCTCATAAAAGATAATTAATCTCATCCCCTTCTCATAAGAATGAAATGTCTCTATCGCAAGACCAAAGGTAAATCATTTGATGAAAAAAAATAAAAATATCGCGCATGTTCAGTCCTATGATAGCCAAGGACGGGTTATGGATGCATCTTCCAAACAATGGGTCTACAGCTTCCTTCCCCGTTCTTTATGGTTTTATGCGCAATTGGCGCGTTGGGATCGGCCTATCGGTTGGCAATTGTTGATGTGGCCTTGTTTTTGGTCAACAACAATGGCTTTTTTCTCTTATAACATGCATTACGATACTCTTTTATCAATGTTTCTTCATTGGGTTTGGTATCTTTTTCTTTTTTTTCTGGGGTCTATTGCTATGCGAGGGGCAGGATGTACTTGGAATGATCTTATTGACCATAAAATTGATGCTCAGGTAGAAAGGACACGTTCTCGCCCATTGCCGACAGGTCATGTGAGTCGGTTGCAAGCAAGAGTTTTTATACTTGTGCAATGTTTAGTTGGTTTAGTTGTTTTATCACAATTTAATAGGTTTAGTTTTTTTCTAGGTATTTCGTCATTGATAGCTGTTGCATTTTATCCTTTTATGAAACGCGTAACATATTGGCCGCAGTTTTTTTTAGGCGTTGCATTTAATTGGGGGGCATTAATGGGGTGGGCTGTTGTCTTTGGAAGTTTAAGCTGGGCACCAATCTTGCTTTATGTGGGATCAATTTTGTGGACCATAGGATACGACACAATCTACGCACATCAAGATAAAGAAGATGACATTACTGTTGGTGTCCGTTCTACGGCTCTTCTTTTTGGTAAAGCAACCAAGCGTGCTTTAGTATTTTTGTATGGTGGTTTTGTGATGTTCGTTAGTCTAGCATTTTATTTAGCTGGAGTTCCTGTTCTTAGTTTTTTGGGGATTTTTGTGGCAAGCATCCATATGTTTATTCAAATTAAAGTCATTGATATAGATGATAGTTCACAATGCCTTAGGCTTTTCAAATCTAATTCGCTTATTGGTTTTGTGATTTTTGCTGGTTTAGTATGTGGGGGTATATGGATGATATTTTATCCTGCGGTCTAAAAATAAGTTAGCTAAAATCATAGTTTCTACTGAATACAGTATGTTTTTTTTAATAAGCTTGTTGCTAATCTACTTTTAAGCAATACAGTAGAAAATATCACCAATTAACCTTTACAGTGAAAATAAAATTCTTCTATTTAAATAAAATAAATCATCTTCTTTTAGAATTTTTCGAATAAAAAATATTTGTTTAATTGTTGCGAAGAAAAAATCTTCATAACGATGAAGCTTGAAGGATTAGGGATAAAGTTTTTGTCTTTTCCAATCGCTGTGTTCAACACAATCCCGTGTAAAAAGCAGACGATCATGTAAACGAAATGGGCGATCGCACCAGAACTCTATAGAAAGGGGTTTAACACGAAACCCAGACCAATAAGGTGGTCGTGGAATATTGCCTAGAGCATAACGCGCAGTATATTGAGCAATTGCTTTTTCGAGCACAAAACGATTGTCTAAAGGTTGAGATTGTTTAGAGGCCCATGCACCAATTCGACTACCACGTGGTCGCGATTGGAAATAGGCATCGGCTTCCTGTTGACTTACTTTTTCAACGATTCCTCTAATTCTGACTTGACGACGGAGTGATTTCCAATGAAAACCTAAGGATGCTTTCATTGATTTTAAAATTTCTTGTCCTTTACAGCTTTCATAATTGGTATAGAAGACAAAGCCTTGGGGATTGTAGTCTTTGAGGAGAACCATACGAACATTAGGGAGTCCTGTTTCGTCAACTGTTGCTAATGCCATAGCATTCGGATCATTTATTTCACTTATCGTTGCCTCTTCAAGCCACTTTGCGAAAAGTTCAAAAGGTTTTTGCATTTTCATAAAATGATCATCTGTTGGTATTTTTTTGCTCATAGTTTCTCCAAATATCAGTGAGCATGGGTGAGGCATTTTCTCATTTACTTTATCATCAAGAAGTCACAGTACCATTTTTTCTTATTTTCAAAAAGCCAATGCTATCGTGTATTTCTATGGTAGTTTAATTATTTTTACTTTAGCATAGACTACAAGGAGCTATATTAAATAAATATCTCATTTTATCTGGTATTTTAGTTTATTGATAGACATATAAAGAGAAAAGAAGAAATTATTCTTTAGAATAGACTGATGAAGCTATAAGGGATATTGAACAACGTATCAGTTGATATTTTGAAAACGAAGAAATTGAAAAGAGGGCAATATGCGTGATCCCTACACGATTCTGGGTGTGGCACGTACCGCAAAATCGCAAGAGATTAAATCGGCATTTAGAAGATTAGCGAAGAAATATCATCCAGACCATAATAAAGATGATACAAAGGCTAAAGAGAAATTTGCTGAAATTAATCAAGCCTATGAAATTATAGGTGATAAAGATAAAAAGGCACAATTTGACCGCGGTGAAATTGATATGGAAGGAAAACCGCTTTATCAAGCCTATGGTGCTGGTGAAAATTTTAGCAATAAACAAAATCCCTTTTCAGGAAGAGCAAAGGGATTTGATTTTTCCTCTTCAGGTGGTGCAAGTTTTGATGCGAGTGATATTTTTCGGGATCTGTTTGGAGGAGGAGGTAGCTTTTCGAATTCTACACACTATAACCGTCCCCAACAAGGAGCACATGTTCGTGCTAATCTTGCCATAACATTAGAGCAGATGGTTGGCGCAGAAAAGGTGGAAGCTGTTTTTCCAAATGGAAAAAAGTTAAAAATTAAACTGCCAGATTATATTGAAGACGGACAGACTATTCGTTTAAAAGGTCAGGGAGAAGAGGTACCTCACGGGCAAGCAGGAGATGCGTTAATAACCATTCAGATTCAAAAACATCCCCGTTTTCGGGTTGAAGGAAGAGCACTCCATCTTGATTTACCAGTTTCTCTCAAACATGCTGTTTTGGGAGCAAAAGAAGAAGTTGAGACGTTGGAGGGGCGTGTGGTTTTAACGATTCCTGCGTGGTCAAGTTCTGATCGCGTTTTACGGTTGAAAGGGAAAGGGCTTCGTTTAAAAAATGGTACAAGAGATGATCTTTATGTGCATGTTCGCATTATGTTGCCGGGAGATGAAAATGCCGCCGCACTAGAACAGTTTTTGCAAATGCAACAAGATTAATTTTAAAAATTTTATATATAAAAGCGTAGTTTTTGTTTGATTTTAAACCAATTGCTTGAAGAAAAAGTTGACCTGTGTCATAGGCAGGTGAATAATACTAATTTTAAGTAACAATGGGGCAGTGCTGATGGCTAAGGGTAATGGTTTATTGTACGGTAAGCGTGGTTTAATTTTGGGGTTGGCCAATAATCGCTCCATCGCTTGGGGAATCGCTAAAGCGGCAAGTAGCGCAGGGGCAGAGCTTGCTTTTACCTATCAGGGTGAAGCAATGAAAAAGCGTGTCGAGCCTTTGGCTGAAGAATTAAAGGGATTTGTTTGTGGACATTGTGATGTTTCTGACAGTGTCTCTATTGATACGGTCTTTAGAGAAATAGAGAAGAAATGGGGAAAACTTGATTTTTTAGTTCATGCTATTGGTTTTTCTGATAAAGATGAATTAAGTGGTCGTTATATTGATATCAGCGAATCAAATTTTATGATGACCATGAATATTTCCGTTTATTCCCTAACAGCTCTAACGAAGCGTGCAGAAAAATTGATGCCAGATGGTGGTTCAATCTTGACACTAACCTATTATGGTGCAGAAAAGGTTGTTCCCAATTATAATGTAATGGGGGTTGCCAAAGCCGCTCTTGAAGCGAGCGTGAAATATTTAGCGGTAGATTTAGGTCCCCAAAATATTCGTGTTAATGCTATATCTGCTGGACCAATTAAAACGTTAGCGGCTTCTGGTATTGGTGATTTTCGTTATATTTTAAAATGGAATGAATATAATGCTCCATTACGTCGTACGGTAACAATTGAAGAGGTTGGTGATTCTGCGCTTTATTTTCTTTCAGATTTGTCTCGTTCTGTTACCGGTGAAGTCCATCATGTCGATTCGGGTTATAATATCATAGGTATGAAAGCAGTTGATGCACCAGACATTTCTGTCGTTAAAGAATAAAGTTTGGTTTATAAGATTTTATTAGACAGCAGTAATTTGACCAAATTTAAGGTGTCCAAGAGTATTTGGGAGAAAAGAGCTGTTTTGGTATAGCACACAACATACGTTATCGTTGTATATATTTGACAGAGAAATGGATCTTTTTTCATGTCGCATAATACATTTGGTCATTTGTTTCGTGTAACAACATGGGGTGAAAGTCATGGTGCTGCTCTTGGTTGTGTCATTGATGGTTGTCCACCTGGAATTATTTTTACTCTTGCAGAAGTTCAAGCTTATCTTGATAAACGCAAGCCAGGACAATCAAAATACACAACGCAGCGCCGAGAACCAGATGAAGTAGAGGTCCTTTCAGGAGTTGTTGTTCAAGACGATGGAACGACATTGGTGACAACAGGTACACCAATTTCTCTGTTGATTCGAAATACAGATCAACGCTCTCAAGATTATGGAGCAATTGCTCATCAGTATCGTCCAGGACATGCGGATTATACTTATGATATTAAATATGGCATTCGTGATTTTCGAGGCGGGGGACGTGCTTCGGCACGGGAGACGGCAGCACGTGTTGCAGCAGGTGCATTTGCTCGTAAAATCGTTCCTGGTTTGATTGTACGAGGAGCAGTGATAGCAATTGGTCCTCATAATATTAATCGTGATCGTTGGGATTGGTCAGAGGTTAATAATAATCCTTTTTTTACAGCTGATGCAGAGATGGTTCACATTTTTAGTGACTATATCAGTAAACTCCGTAAAGAGGGGACATCTGTTGGTGCGGTTGTTGAGATCGTTGCAGAAAATGTTCCGGCAGGTTTAGGAGCCCCTATTTACGCAAAGCTTGATCAAGATATTGCCTCGTTACTTATGTCGATTAATGCGGTAAAAGGTGTGGAAATTGGTGATGGTTTTGCGGCAGCCCGCTTGAGGGGAGAAGAAAATGCGGATGAAATGCGAATGGGAAATGATGGAAAACCGCTTTTTTTATCAAATCATGCGGGAGGTATTTTAGGGGGAATATCGAGTGGACAGCCAATTGTTGCGCGTTTTGCTGTAAAGCCTACTTCATCAATTTTAACACCTCGTCGTTCCATTGATGTTGATGGTCATGATATAGACGTTATAACAAAGGGACGTCATGATCCATGTGTTGGGATTCGTGCCGTTCCTGTTGGTGAAGCGATGGTTGCTTGTGCTATTGCTGACCATTATCTAAGACATCGCGGTCAAGTTGGGTGATTGAAAAGGTGAACAATGGCGTATGATGAAAAAAAAATTGTTTCTGCACTTAAAGCTTTTGAACGCGGTGAAATTGTTGTGGTGACAGATGATGATGACCGTGAAAATGAGGGTGATTTAACTGTTGCTGCAGCGCATTGTACAGAAGAAAAGATGGCGTTTATTCTTCGTCACACAACAGGTATTGTGTGCACACCTATGCCAAAAAAAGAAGCAAAACGGTTTAATCTTTCTCCTATGGTACCAGATAATAACTCTGCACATGGGACGCAGTTTACGGTTACTGTTGATTTTAAACACGGCATAACAACAGGAATTTCAGCGCATGACCGTACATTAGCTGTACGTAATCTTGCGAATTCAAATGCAAGTGCGGATGATTTTGTTCGTCCAGGGCATGTTTTTCCTTTAATTGCGCATGAAGGGGGAGTGCTCATGCGTTCAGGTCACACGGAGGCTGCTGTTGATTTATGTAAATTAGCTAATTTGCCGCCGGTTGGTGTTATCGGTGAGTTAGTTAATGATGATGGAAGCGTTAAACATGGCGATCAGATTATGAAATTTGCGCAAGAACATCGGTTGCATATTATAACGGTTGCAGATTTAATTGCTTACCGCCAACGTAAGGAAATATTGATCAAGCATGTTGGAGAAATGCCTATTGAAACATTCGTAGGTCCCGCTATTGTTCAAAGTTATCAACTCCCTTGGGAAGTCGTTCAGCATATTGCAATTGTTTTTGGTGATGTCCGTGAGGGTGAGAATATTCCTGTGCATTTACATCATGAAAACATTATAAGTGACGTTTTTTGTCAAACTTCAGATATTATGGTGATGATGCGGCGTATGATGGAAAAAGAAAAACGTGGCGTATTTATTTATTTGCGTGAAGGATCTGTTATACAATCAACTGTTGGTATTCAAAACATGACAAGAAACAGTTCAGAAAACCATGTGCAGGCGATTGAACGCGAAGAAGAATGGCGCAAAATTGGTTTAGGATCACAAATTTTAAAATATTTAGGGATAGGCTCTGTTATTGTTTATGCTTCTAAAGAGCATCATTATGTAGGTTTGGAAGGTTTTGGAGTTCGTATATCCAGAACAGATATTTTTTGAGGTTCATATGAAAAAAGAGATACAAGAGGGGGATATTACGACCTTAAGCTTTGAGCAAGCGCTTAAGCAACTTGAAGTTATTGTCGAAAATTTGGAACGTGGCGATGTGCCTTTGGAACAATCCATTGATATTTATGAACGCGGTGAAGCGCTTAAAAAGCATTGTGAAAAACTCTTAAGAGTTGCTGAAGCTAAAGTTGAAAAAATCCAGCTTTCAGAAGAAGGTTTTCCAGAAGGAGTGGAACCACTTGATGCTAAATAATTTAAATCTTTTTGGATATTTATTGTGGGACTTAAGAGAAGCAATAACCTTAGTTTATAAACAGAAAGTTTTATTGATTTCTTTTTTATAAAATAAGTTAAAAATGAGGAAATTATAGCTCATCTCAAATAGAAAAGAGCATTTTTCAGTAAAAAAGATGCAAAACTGTAAATAAAAGAGTAGAGAAGATATATTTTTATCATTGTGTTTTCTTGAGTTAAGATAATAGAAAGGATTTTTTTTGTCTCAGGTCTTAACACCATTGCTTGACCGTGTTTGTTTTCCGCAAGATTTGCGGGCATTACCTGAGTCTGATTTGGTACAGTTGGCTGATGAGTTGCGGACCGCAACAATTGATGCGGTTTCTGTAACAGGTGGTCATCTTGGGGCGGGACTTGGTGTTGTTGAGCTCACTGTTGCATTACATTATATTTTTGATACACCAGAGGATAGGATTATTTGGGATGTTGGTCATCAAACCTATCCACACAAGATTTTAACGGGGCGTAGAGAAAAAATTCGCACATTACGTCAAGAGGGCGGATTATCTGGTTTTACAAAACGTTCAGAAAGTGTGTATGATCCATTTGGGGCGGGGCATTCGTCTACTTCTATTTCAGCGGGGCTTGGTATGGCAGTGGCAAGTGCTTTGAAAGCAGAGACAAGACGCAATATCATAACTGTCATTGGTGATGGTGCAATGTCTGCGGGCATGGCTTATGAAGCAATGAACAACGCTGGTGCTTTGAATGCACGCTTGATTGTTGTTCTTAATGATAACGATATGTCTATAGCACCACCTACAGGTGCTATGAGTGCACATCTTGCACGATTAGTGTCTCGTCCTTCTTATCGTCATTTGCGTGAACGCGTAAAGATGTTGAGCGAAAAATTGCCAAAGTTTTTTTTGGATAAAGCTCGTCGTTCAGAGGAATTTGCGCGTGGCCTTTTGGTTGGGGGAACTTTATTTGATGAGCTTGGCTTTTATTATGTTGGACCCATAGATGGGCACAATTTGGGGCATTTATTGCCTGTTTTTAAAAATGTTCGTGAATATCCTAATGGTCCTGTTTTGGTGCATGTTGTAACCCATAAGGGAAAGGGATATCCACCTGCAGAGGCCTCGTCTGATAAATATCATGGTGTTAATCGTTTTGATGTCACGACAGGAAAACAGGTAAAAGCATCAAGTAATATTCTACCCTATACCAAGGTATTTTCTAAAGCTTTAATAGAAGAAGCTCGCCATGATGATAAGATTGTTGGCATAACAGCAGCGATGCCAACAGGGACAGGCCTTGATTCTTTTGCGAAAAAATTTCCTGAAAAAATGTTTGATGTTGGTATCGCTGAGCAACATGCCGTAACTTTTGCGGCAGGACTTGCTTGTGAAGGGTATAAGCCTTTTGTTGCAATTTATTCTACTTTTTTACAGCGTGCTTATGATCAAATTATTCATGATGTATCAATTCAAAAATTACCGGTACGTTTTGCTATTGACCGAGCAGGTTTTGTGGGGGCAGATGGTGCAACACATGCTGGAAGTTTTGATATTGTTTTTTTGGCCACTCTTCCTGAGTTTGTTGTTATGGCACCTTCTGATGAGCTTGAACTGATGCATATGGTGCGTACAGCTGCAGCTTATGATCAGGGACCAATTTCTTTTCGTTATCCGCGTGGTGAGGGGATTGGTATAGATTTACCGCAACGTGGTGAGTTATTAGAAATTGGAAAAGGGCGCGTTCTGCGTGAAGGAAATAGAATCGCTTTGGTTTGTTTTGGAACGCGGATGTCAGAAGTGTTGCAAGCTGCTGATGCGTTGGAGGCTGAAGAATTGTCTACAACGGTTGCAGATGCACGGTTTGCAAAACCTTTAGATAAAGATTTGATGCGTCGTTTGGCACGTGAGCATGAGGTATTGGTGACAATTGAAGAAGGGGCAATCGGTGGATTTGGAGCGCACATATTACAATTTTTAGCGCAAGAAGGGCTCTTAGAGCATGGTTTGAAAGTTCGTACACTAAAATTTCCTGATGAATATTTGAATCATGGTTCACCAGAAAAAATTCTTTCACGTGTCGGACTTGACGCTATGGGTATTTTAAACACGGTTTTTGCTGTTTTGGGACGCGAGATTCGAACAGGATAGAAAATTCGAGTATGAGATGGCTTCCAGAAAAAGACTCGATATTTTTTTAGTTGAAAAAAACTTTTTTACGACACGTTCACGCGCACGTGATGCAATTATGCGCCAAACTGTTAAAGTTAACGGAGAAATCGTTTTTAAAGCTGGGCAAATCGTTTTTGATGATGCAGAGATTACCGTTTGTGATCCAGCGCAGAATTATGTTTCTCGGGCAGCGTTAAAATTGATTGCTGCACTTGATGCATTTCCAATTGTAACGGACAAAGTGACAGCCATTGATGTTGGTGCATCAACAGGTGGTTTTACGCAAGTTCTCTTAGAGCGTGGAGCAGATCATGTCATTGCCGTTGATGTTGGGCATCATCAATTTGATAAACGTTTATTGGGCAACAGTGCTATAACGTTATTAGAAGGCTTGAATGTCAGAGATTTTAAACAGGAACATTTAGGTGGGCGAGAAATTGATCTTATCGTTTCAGATGTTAGCTTTATTTCGCTCAAACTTGCGTTGCCTCCCGTGTTGTCTTTAGCCAAGAAGGGTGCCCAAGCTGTTTTACTGGTAAAGCCTCAGTTTGAGGTTGGTCGTAAACACTTTAGTAAGGGAGGAATATTAAGTCCATCAAGTGCTAAAGAAACTGCTGAGGCGCTTTTTGTTTGGTTAAATACACAAACAGGGTGGAGTGCAAAAGGTTTAATTTCTTCCCCTATTACAGGTGGTGATGGCAACGTGGAATATTTACTATTCGGAGAAAAACAAGAGTGAATGACAATGTCATAATCGATCATATCGGAGCAAATGGTTATGGTATTGCTAAGACGTCTCACGGCTTCGTTTCTGTTCCTTTTACTTTACCAGGAGAGTGTGCTGAAATTACTGTTCATGGAAAATATGCAACATATATAACATTAAAAGAAAAATCATCAGAACGCATTGATACTCTTTGTCAGCATTTTGGAGAATGTGGAGGGTGTACTCTTCAGCATTGGCATATGGATGCTTATCGCGTATGGAAACAACAATTGGTTGTTGAGGCGCTTAAAAAGTATGGACTTAATAATGTTGTTGCGCCTTTAATAGAATGTAAACCTTATAGCCGACGGCGGATTACTCTAACAGCATCCATGACCCCACAGGGGCAAAAAGTTGGTTTTAACCGTTATCTCTCTCATGAGATTGTAGCTCTTGAGGAATGCCCAGTAAGCCGTCCAGAGCTTATTTCTCAGTTGCATAATATCAGAGAGCTCTGTGCTTTTCTAAAGAGCTCTGCCAAACGGTTTCATGTTACGATAACATGTGTTGAAAATGGTTTAGATGTTGCTTTAAGCGGTTGCATTATACACTATGAATCACTTCGTCAGAGAATGATCAGTGCTGCTCTTTCATATGGGATTATACGTTTATCTGTTGACGGTGAAATTTTGGTTGAACGAGAAAAACCAGAGATTTACTTTGGAGATGTCCGTGTTGAATTTCCTTCTGGTGGTTTTCTGCAAGCAACTTGTGAAGCTGAAAATATAATGGGCAATATTATTTTGACTCATTTAAAAAAAGCAAAGAATGCTGTTGATTTGTTTTCAGGGGCAGGAACATTTACCTTGCGTATGGCAAAAAAGATGAATGTTCATGCAGTAGAAAATAATGAAGATGCATTAAGAAATCTAAATACAGCAGCACGTTTTGCGACTGGTTTAAAAACGGTCACTTGTGAAAAACGTGATCTTTTCCGACAACCCCTTTCTGTAAAGGAACTTGAATGTTTTGAGAGTGTTGTTTTTGATCCTCCCCGTGCTGGTGCAGAGCAACAAGTACGTGAATTAGCGAAGACAACAGTATCACGTGTTGTGGCAATTTCTTGTAATCCTACTACATTTGCTCGTGATTTATCTCTTCTTGTTGCAGGGGGGTATACAGTAGAAAAAATCATACCGATTGATCAATTTTTATGGTCACCACATGTCGAAGTTGTTGCTGTTTTGAGCAAAAAGAAAAAAAAGAAAGGTTGGAAACTTTAGCCTGAAAGTTTTTTAATACTATGAAGATTTTTTAAAAGTTGACCTGTGTATTATTATAAAATTTCTCCAAAATTTATCTATAATAATAACCTTTTTCTCGTTGAGCTAAGAGCACTGAATGTAGAAAGTGCTTTTTTCTTTTAAGCTTTTTTATTATGAAATATAAAAGACAAGTTACCCCACACAAAAAAACCACACAAAAGACTAATATCTTACGAAAAAGATGTGTCTGAATAAGCCTGTGCCGTCGTTATATTTGCCATCCCCTAATGTTTCTTAAAACTCTTGGTACTTGAGACGGCCCATAAGAGGAATCTTTAGTCTTTTCTTGTACAGTTTTTATCCATATAACTCTCCCCGCCTGTAACGTATAAACGAATGATTTTGATTGATCCAACAGACACAGATTTAAAATGAGAGAATCTTGCGGTATTCAAGGTTCTAATACAATATGAATAACGCTAGATTATCTTTATAAATCAATTCATTGTAATCTCCCCCTCACAAAATGGTCATAATAGACGAGAAGGAGGCAATACTGGGAAGGAATGAGCAAGCTTATTCCTCTATAAGCGCAGTTCCACCGATTGTCATATTATTGATTCGAAGATGAGGTTGACCAACACCAACAGGGACATTTTGCCCTGCTTTTCCGCACATACCAATACCATTATCTAGTTTACTATCATTACCAATCATTGTGATACGTTTCATAGCATCCGGTCCATTTCCAATAAGAGTTGCACCTTTGATTGGTGCACAAATTTTGCCATTTTCTACTCGGTATGCTTCAGTACATTCAAAGACGAATTTTCCGGAAGTAATATCAACTTGTCCTCCACCAAATGAAACAGCATAGATACCACTTTTAAGTGAAGAAAGGATTTCTTCAGGTGTTTTATCTCCTCCTAGCATGATTGTATTGGTCATTCGTGGCATTGGTGCATAAGCATAAGATTCACGCCGTCCATTTCCAGTTGATTTACCTCCCATAAGCCGTGCATTAAGTCTGTCTTGCATAAAACCAACGAGTTTTCCATCTTCAATGAGAACGTTATATCCTGAAGGGGTCCCCTCATCATCGACAGTGAGAGAGCCACGGCATTGTGGAATTGTTCCATCATCAACAACTGTAACACCTTTTGCTGCAACTTGTTGTCCTAAAAGTCCAGCAAAAGCCGATGTTTTTTTACGGTTAAAGTCACCTTCTAAACCATGACCTACGGCTTCATGGAGCATAACACCAGGCCATCCGTTAGCTAAGACAACATCAAAAGATCCAGCAGGTGCTGCTTCTGCTTCTAAATTTGTTAAAGCCATACGTAAGGCTTCATCCGCGGCTTTTTTCCAATTGTCTTCATGAATAAATTGGTTAAATGCTTGTCTCCCTCCACATCCATAAAAACCATTTTCACGACGATTGCCTTCAGCTGCGACCACAGATATAGAAAGTCGCACAAGGGGACGAATATCACGAACCAAATAACCATCTGCACGTAAAATTTCAACATGTTGTAGCGAGCCGGAAAGAGAAACAGTCACCTGATGCAATTTATCATTTTTAGCACGTAAATAGGCATCAATTTTTTGCAAAAGAGCACTTTTTTCTTCAAATGATGGAGCATCAAGGGGATTATGCGGTTGATAAAGCCTTTTGTTTGTTTGTTGAGGTGCTATGCTATAAGTCCCTGCATGATTATTATAGGTAACAGCTTTAGCAGCTTCACTGGCACGTTTGAGTGCAGCAGCTGATAACTCACTAGAGTGAGCATATCCAGTAGCCTCTCCAGCAACAACGCGTAGTCCAAATCCCATATCTTGATGAAATGAGCCGTTTTTAAGCTGTCCATTATCAAATAAAAGAGCTTCGCTTTCTGTGTACTCAAGGTAAAGCTCACCATCATCAGCATGATGAAGTGTTTCCTGTATAAGTGATTGCACTTTAGAGGAAGCAATATCAAAATGATCAATCAGCGATTTCATAAGAATTATCCTATTTTTATGGGGGCTCAGAAGATTTTTATCAATCTAATTTTAAGAATCTTTCAAAATATACGATGAGATTTTGATTGTTTAAAATGTATTGATTTCATTCATGTCGGTAAGGTTGCATAGGCGTCGCCAAGACCATGAAGGTCAACAAAACCTCCAATCCCTTGTTCAGGAGTTGTAAAGATAAAATAGGTTGCCATTTTTCCTTTTAAAAAGAGCTGCAATATGTCTTCTTTAAGAAAGGCTTCAGCAACACAATTATCACCAAGACAACGACGATATTCCATTCTGCCCATATTTTTATCGTCAATTTTAATTCCAACGCCAGGACGTAATTCAACGCGAATCGGAACAAAAACACGCATCAAAGCACCTTGCTTTTGAGGAAGTTTATAAAATGTAACGCGCAAGGTAATATCTTGACGCCCTTGTGTGTGAACGTTTTGTACAACTTCACACTGCATGTTAGGTGTACCTGGTGGTAGAGAACACACTTTTGTCCATGCACCATAGGTTTGCGGAGCAGGGACATCTTGTGCATAGGGTGTTTGTGCAAATGCATGACTGATAAAACTACTATAAAGTGTGTAAAGAACAGCACCAATAAAAAAAGTTTTTTTGAGTAATTTATAAAGTATCACAGAACATCCTATCCGACTCAACACCCACAACCGTGCATAGATTTACATAAAAAATGAATTCCCCATAAAAAACTATAACACAAAATCAGTATTTACCCAAATATATTAATTCATATGATATATTTTTATGATACATTTGTAATGTGGAGAGAACGTTGATTGAAAAAATGTATTTTTATTGCCAATATTTCCATTTACTTTTAGGGGATACGTGCGAAAGAGATATTTCATATTTTCTCAAAAATACGATTGGTCTTAATGGGTTATTTCCATACGCTAGATAATATTTGTCAGATAATATTGGGTTTGTGAATGACAGAAATGGAAAAGGGCTTTGAGTGGAATGTCAGTTTCAGAAGAGTTATCGGTTGTGAATGGTAAATCAACGCCACCAAAATCCGGTATTGGTGATTACATCACATTATTAAAGCCACGTGTTATGTCTCTTGTGGTCTTTACGGCTCTGGTTGGTTTGCTTGTATCGCCTGTTCCTATCAATCCGTGGTATGGTTTTTTAGCAATTTTATGTATTGCTGCTGGTGGCGGTGGTGCGGGAGCACTGAACATGTGGTATGATGCTGACATTGATGCTGTGATGGAACGGACTAAAAAGCGTCCTATTCCCATGGGTAAAATCAGCTCCCAAAAGGCATTTATTTTTGGCATGGTTCTTTCTATGCTCTCGGTATTGGTTATGGGGAGCTTCATTAATTGGTTTGCGGCATTTTTTCTTGCGTTTACGATTTTCTTTTATGTCGTTATCTATACAATTTGGTTAAAGCGTATCACACCACAAAATATTGTTATTGGTGGTGCTTCTGGGGCTTTTCCACCAATGATTGGATGGGCTGTGACAACAGGGACAGTGAGTATTGATAGCTTTTTATTATTTTTAATCATTTTTATGTGGACCCCCCCTCACTTTTGGGCTCTTTCTTTATTTTCATCTCTTGATTATGAGGCTGCAGGTATCCCTATGATGCCTAATGTACGAGGTGAACATTCAACAAAAAAACAGATTTTATTTTATACTGTTTTGATGGCATTGTGTGCTGCTGCTCCTTGCTTTACTGGTCTTGGCGGAATTTTTTATGGTATTTTTTCAACAATTTTAAGCATTATCTTTATTCATTTTGCCTATCGTTTATGGAAAGCTGATACACATAATGAAACTATTTTGATGGCCAAAAAAACGTTTTTCTTTTCGTTACTTTATTTGGCAGCTATCTTTGGAATTCTTTTGATTGAATCTCTTGTTTGGTATTTTATCGCTCTTTAGTTGCGTAAAATGAAAGAGCAAATTTTAAAAGAGCTTTTCTTCAAGAAAATGCTGTAAGAAAACACGATAGAGTGTGTTCTTATGCAAAAGATGATATTGCACGTTTTTTTACATTGCTTATTCATGTATAATAATAGGTTGTTTGAATATATAGCTAAAACTATAGAGATTAAGGATGATTTATGTCTGGACTTCCCCCTTTAACGATACGTCTTTGTGGTCCACGTGGATTTTGTGCAGGGGTTGATCGTGCTATCCAGATTGTTCTGCTTGCATTAAAAAAATATGGTGTTCCAGTATATGTTCGTCATGAAATTGTACACAACCGCTACGTAGTTGAGGGATTACAGCAACGGGGTGCTGTTTTTGTCGAAGAACTTAATGAGATTCCAGAAGAACATCGCAATCAACCAGTTGTTTTTTCTGCTCATGGTGTACCAAAATCTGTTTCAGAAGAAGCACGATACTATAATTTGTTTTATCTCGACGCAACATGTCCGTTGGTCTCGAAAGTTCATAAACAAGCGATACGACATCAACGTCATGGTCGTCATGTTATATTGATTGGTCATGCTGGTCATCCTGAGGTGATAGGGACAATGGGACAGCTTGAAGAAGGGGTTGTAACGCTTATTGAAACGATAGAAGATGCTTTGCATTATCAACCCAATGATCCAGATAAATTAGGATTTGTTACACAAACAACGCTTTCTGTTGAAGATACTGCAGGAATTATCGATATATTACAACAACGTTTTCCTACATTAGCAGCACCAGCGGCTGAATCAATTTGCTATGCTACAACGAATCGACAAGATGCGGTTAAAGCAGCGGCAAAGGGGAGTGATTTGTTTTTGATTGTTGGAGCACCAAACTCTTCTAATTCACGACGTTTAGTAGAGGTTGCCGAAAAGTCTGGTGCGCGGCAAGCTATTTTAGTTCAGCGCGCTGATGAAATTAATTTTGAAAACCTAAAATCTCTTTCTATAGTCAGTCTTTCAGCAGGGGCTTCGGCTCCTGAAATTATTATTGATGAAATTATTTCAGCATTTCGTGAGCGTTATGATGTCACAATAGAATTAGCTGAAACAGTGGTAGAAACGGAAAAATTTTTAGTGAGTCGCGAATTACGCGACGTCATTTTAACGTCTCAAGATATGGCTTTCGTTAATGGTCAAGCAAATAATGCAAAAAATGAAAATCAGAATACAGACATGTCTACAACGAAAGCAGAATAATGGCCGTTTATACAGATATTCACCCAAATGATTTAAAAGTGTTTTTAACACGTTATGCAATAGGATCACTTTTGTCTTATCAAGGTATAGAAGAGGGGATTGAAAATTCTAATTTTATGTTAGAGACAACACAAGGGCGATTTATTTTAACACTTTATGAAAAGCGTATTTCAAAAGATGATTTACCTTTTTTTTGTCGCTTGATGCAGCATTTAGGACAGCGTGGAGTTCCTTGTCCTCAACCTGTTATTCAAAATGATGGAATGATGATCTGTGAACTAGCAGGACGTCCTGCTGCTATTATTACTTTTCTGGAAGGAGAGTGGATCCGCCAGCCCAATATAGATCATTGTGGCGAAGTGGGGACGGGGTTAGCACAATTACATTTAGCAGGACAGGATTTTACACTCAGTCGTAAAAATACTCTTTCTGTTATGGATTGGAAGGTATTGTGGCAACGTTGTCAAACCAAAGAAGATGCATTGTTAAAAGAATTTGGACAAAAAATTGAGTTGGAATTGGCTTTTTTACAGGAAAATTGGCCATGTAATTTACCAATAGGCATTATTCATGCAGATTTATTTAATGATAACGTTTTTTTTGTGAATCATCGTCTTTCTGGGATGATAGATTTCTATTTTGCTTGTAATGACTTTTTTGCTTATGATTTAGCGATCTGTTTAAATGCTTGGTGCTTTGAGCCTGATCATTCCTATAATCTTACCAAAGCACGTAAGTTATTGGAAAATTATCAAAAAATAAGACCATTGATCCCTTTAGAATTGGACAAGATGGTCTTATTAGCTCGTGGTGCATCTCTACGTTTCTTACTCACACGTCTATATGATTGGTTTAATACACCGCCTAATAGCTTTGTTATTAAGAAAGATCCATGGGAGTATTGGCACAAGCTTTGTTTTTTCAGTAATGTAAATTCGCTAAGTGAATTAGGTTTTTAAATTTTATGGCAACTCAACAAAAAGTCGTTGAAATTTATACAGATGGTGCTTGCTCAGGGAATCCTGGAGTTGGAGGATGGGGAGCAATTTTACGCTGGAATGGTCATGAACGGGAGCTTTATGGCGGTAAGGTCCATACGACAAACAATCAAATGGAACTCATGGCGGCAATTTGTGCATTAAAGGCGCTTAAAGAGCCCTGTTTGGTCGATCTTTATACAGACTCAGTTTATGTACGTAACGGTATATCTAAGTGGATTGAAGATTGGAAAAAGAATAATTGGCGCACTGCATCAAAAAATCCTGTTAAAAATATGGAGCTATGGCAAGCTCTTGAGGATGCTAGTTCTTGTCATACAGTTAGATGGCACTGGGTAAAAGGGCATGCGGGACATCCAGAAAATGAACGCGCAGATGCCCTTGCTCGCAAAGCAATTACTCAATATCGTGAAAATGGACGTTTTCCAGCATAATTGCTTTTTGAGAGCTTTTTCTTTTATCACGGAGACGCAAGAGGGGTTGGCTGCGTATGGAATATGAATGTTCCACTTAAGGCGTGATCTTTAAAAGCAACTGTATAAAAAATTTTTTGGTTTATTTCTTCTGGTGTGAAATAGAGTGGAGCACTGAAGAGTGTATATTCTGCGTTATCACTGACTTTTCTTGCTGCTCCAATTTGCATTTCTCCTCCATCTAAAAAGAGAGAGGAAGGAGTGGTTTTGTTGTTATTTTGTATTTTTATAAGAAGGGTACTATTATTTTTTTCAGCACTTATTTTTAGTGCATTCTGCGTCATGCGGGGCAAAGAATTTTGCGCCTTTTTTAAGAAGGAAGCAGGAAGCTGTTTATTTTTAAGAGCAGATGGCGAAAAATCAAAGTTAACAGTAAATGGAAGACAGATTTTATTACATAATCCAAGAGTGAAAGCACCACTTAAATTTTTGCTTGAACCAGAAAGATTGAAGGGCAATATTACTTTATCTTTATAACCTAATGACCAATCATTTTCTGTTTCAAAAAGCTGTGGAGTAGGATAAAAGATTTCATAAGAAATCTGTTGGTTGAAATTAAAAAATGGTGCCATGCCAGAATTACCTGGATTACGCCAGTAAGTTTTCCATCCTGGTTTAAGCACAATTTCAATAATACCTTCTCTTATTCCAGAAAGAGAAGGTTCAGTGATCGCTAATCGGATACGACCACCATCTGATTCATACCAAGATGTTGCGAAAAGCTGGAGTTTTTGTTCTGTTTGAGCATTTACAGGAATGTTAAGTAATTCTAAAACTATGAATGTTAAGCTTAAAGTAACTAAAAGCTTTTTATAAAAGAAAGTTGCGATATTTTGTAAATTTGTAAATATACGACTTTTTTTCATTGGAGTTTTATTTTCCTAGTGTGCTAAATGAACAAACTTTTATCATGTAAATTATGGAGAATAACAGATTAATGAAGCGGTGTAATGGCTTTTTAGGTGGACAATTACTCATAGCAATGCCTGGGATGAATGACAAACGCTTTATTCGTTCTGTTATTTATATTTGTGCGCATTCTGATGCCGGTGCGATGGGCATCATTCTTAATCAATTGCATCATATTGATTTTCCAGAGCTTTTGCTTCATTTGGGAGTCATAGACAGTGGCCAAAAAAAAAGTCTTTCTGAACCAATAAAACAGTTTCCAGTTCGCTATGGTGGTCCTGTTGATCCTTCGCGTGGTTTTGTCCTTCATTCAGATGATTATGCTTGTGAAGAAACTGTTTTTATTGCAGATAAGATCTGTTTTACTGCGACAATTGATATATTAAAAGCGATCAGTTGCGAACAAGGTCCGCAACATGCACTGGTCGCATTAGGCTATGCTGGATGGAAAGCGGGGCAACTTGAGGCAGAAATTTCTACAAATGGGTGGCTAATCAGTTCTACATCACCTAGTTTTCTTTTTGAAAGCGATTTAAGCTGCAAGTATGATAAAAGTTTAACACGCATGGGTATCGATCCAACTTATCTTGCTTCTGAAATGGGACACGCGTAGAGTTTTTTCTAAGCTTTTTAACTTTACACGTTATTTTATCCCTTATGTTTTTATCTTATAAGGGAAATGGCTCTGAACGAGCGTAATTAATTCTTCTATGGCAATCGGTTTCGTCACAAGTGTACTTTGAACATATTTACAACCTTCTTGACGGAGGAAGATTGCTTCTTTTTCATTTTCAACACCTTCTGCGATAATTTGCAAATTAAGATCTGTTGCCATATTAATGATAGACTTGAGAACAATTTTCTTCTTAAGAGAGTCGATTGAGATAAGTGAACGATCAAGTTTAACCATATCAAATGGATAACGTACGAGATAGGTCAGAGACGAATAACCTGTTCCAAAATTATCGAGTGCGAGATTCATTCCAAGTGTTTTAATTTGTTCAAGAAAGTGCGCTGATTGTTCAGGATTATTTCTTAAGACAAATTCAGATATTTCAATCATTAAGCGTCCTTTGTGGAGCGGATGCCGAAGCAAAGCGGCACGCAATTGACTGATAAAACGAGGATGAATCATTTCTGCGCTTGGTAAATTAATTGAAATAAAGAAAGATTGTTGGGAAAACTTTTCTTGTACATTTATAAGATCGATAATGGCATTATCAATGATAAATTGTGACAAATCCATAACAATTTGTTCATTTTCTACGATTTTTATGAAATCAGAGACATTTAAATTTCCATAAGTGGGATGATGCCATTCTACAATTGTTTCAAAACCAATAATATGTCCGTCTGATAAATTAAGAATAGGATGGTAGAGGATTTTCATCTCATTACGTTTTATGGCATAATGAACATCTTTCTCCAGAGTATTATGTTCGAGACCCAAAGTGCGAAAATTAGGACGAAAAGGTTCAATATGGTTCCCACCCATTTGTTTTGCGCGAATCATCGCTAACTCACTATCATTAAAAATATCTTTAGCCGTCGATCGGCTTTCACTCCATGTAACCAATCCAATAGAGGTTGAAAGGATTATTTTATTTTCTGAAAGTGAAATAGGTGCTGAAATTGTTTTGTGCAAATGATCTGCAAATGCTGCAATTTTTTGTGGTTCGGTTTCACTGAGTAAAATAATTGCAAAGCGGTCTGCTGAAAGACGCGATAAGGTGTCTTGAAAGTTAATGAGACGATTTAAACGACGTGCGATTATAAGCAGTACAGTATCCCCAACTGCTATGCCTAATTTGCGATTAATTTGGCGAAAATTGTCAAAATCAATCATAAAGACAGTCGGTCTAATTTTGATATTTGCTTTCGCTAAAGAGGTATAATTTTGTAGTCTATCAAAGAAAATTTGTTGGTTAGGAAGTCCAGTTAAGCTGTCGTGGATTGCATCATGCAATAAGCGTTCTTCGGATTTTTTATGGTTAGTAATATTGACAATGGTTCCAATGACACGTGTGATTTTTCCATCTTTTTGCATAGCCGGACGTGCACGAAGAGAAAACCAATGATAATAACCACCACCGGAAGAAAGCCGAAAAATTTGATCAATGCGCCCTTTTTTATTTTTAAGAATGATATCTAATACGGCTTGAAAGCGTTCACGATCATCATGGTGCAAGGCTGAAATCCAGTTGCGCATAGGTCCATTGAGGTTATGAATTTCAGTACCAAAAAGGGTTGCCATGTTTGGATGTACAACAATACGGTCACGCTCAATATTCCAATCCCAAATAATATTTCCAGCTCCCTTTGCTGCGAGTACTTGTTGTTCAAGGTCGGAAAATATTCCTTCATGGAAAGCGTCATTAGAAAAAGTTTGTTGCAGGACAGTAAAGCTAATGAGAAGAACAATGAGCACTAATCCTCCCGCTAATGCTGGCTGGATAATATCATTGTTTAAATGTCCAGCTATGCAGGCATAGGCTCCAACACACCAAAAGCTAATGAGCAACCATGTTGGAATAAGCATAATGGCGCGGTCATAGCTTCTGATTGAGAAATAGATGATTAATATTATACCAAGCACAGCGGTAAGGCCAAAAGACAAACGCGCAATTCCAGATGCTCTGATGGGATCATAAATAGCAAAGGCTCCTAGACTGCAAAACGCAATGGTCCAAGCGATAGCACCGTAACTAAAATGATAATGCCAGCGGTTAAGGCTGAGATAGGTAAAAAGAAAAATGAAGAGTGTAGCAGTAAGTGCTACTTCTGTACCAGCACGCCAGATTGGTTGGGTTGTGAGTGTAACTGCAAAGAATTTATTTAAAAAGTTGAAGTCAATACCAATATAAAAAAGCACTGCCCAAGCAACTGCCGCTGTTGCAGGAAACAGCCCTGTTCCACGGACGACGAAGAGAACAGTTAACAAAAGCGCTAAGAGACCTGATATCCCAAGAAGAATACCATGATAAAGCGTATAAGAATTAATTGCATCTTTATAAGCTTCAGGTTGCCATAAATAGATTTGCGGTAGATTTGCAGAGTTAAGTTCGGCCACAAATGTAATAACAGCACCAGGGTTAAGGGTAATACGAAAGATATCAGAGTTTGCACTAAGTTGACGATCGAGGGAAAAACCTTCGCTTGGCGTTATGGATTGAATCCTTGATGATCCAAGGTCTGGCCAAAAAAATCCAGAACGTGCCATGCGGTAATGGGGGGCAACGATGAGACGATCAACTTGTTCATCTGTTGGATTTGCAAGAGAAAAAACTGCCCAATTTCCGGAAAATTTTTCATTTTTTGCCTGCACTTCAATACGCCATACAATACCATCTGGTCCTGGTGCTGTACTTGTTTGAAAAATAGAGTTGTTTGTATGGTGAATTTCAATTGCTTTTGAGAGATCAAGAGCAGCATCTTGAGAAGAAATTTTAACTGGTTCAATTGCTTGTGCTGATGTAAGATGGACAAAAGAACTAACGACTACAATGAAAATGATGTCAATTATTTTACGCAAACTCTTCACAATGTCCCACTCTCAATATTTTAGGATGTTTAATTTTCATTTCGACTTTTGAGAAAAAACGTCCACCTTTTATAATTTATTTACATAATAAATTGTTATCACTTTTCTTAAGTTATGTGATTTTATATACAAATAGACCATACACCCATTTGCTTCAATGGAACCTGAAGCGAATGAAGTTTTATATTTTAAAAGGGCAAAGTTAAACCATGAATTTTCAGATTTCACGGATATACCTTCACTTATTAGAATCTTTATCACATGAAGTATGAATTGGGTAGTTTTGTACGCCTATTTGCCCAATATTTCCAAAACTTATTTAATGAGGAGAGCTTTTGTGGTAAATTTTATGATAAAATATGTGACGTTATTGTGATGTTGCATTGAAAAGAAGTTTTTACTTTAGCTTGTATGAAAGAGTTGACGTTAAATCATCAAAATTTATAAGGGGTCCTACAGGTCCGACAGCAGTTAGTGTTGGAGTGGAGTTTGTAAAAAGACGATGTGCTAAATCAGTTAATCTTTTAGGAGTGATGAGATTGAGGCGTTCAATTGTTTCCGATATTGGAATTGGTCGACCATAAAGGAGTATTTGGCGAGCAATGAGATGTGCTTGACTAGAGGGATTTTCCTGTGACATTGTCAGATTTGCACGATATTGCGTTTGTGCTCGTTGCAGTTCGTTGGCGTGAATATTTTTGCTGACCTTGGAAAGTTCATCAAGAATCACAGGAATGAGTTCTTTGAGCCCTTCTTGTCCGGTAGCTGCGTGAACACCAAAAAGCCCAGTATCTGAAAATCCCCAATGAAAAGCATAAATAGAATAGCATAATCCACGTTTCTCTCTTACCTCTTGAAAAAGACGTGAAGACATACCACCACCAAGAATGATTGAAAGAATTTGAGCTGCATAAAAATCACGCGCGTGATAAGCACGCCCTTCAAACCCTAGAACAACTTGTGTATCCATTAAATCGCGATATTCACGAAAGTCGCCACCGACATAATTTGCAAGATTAGTAAGAGGTGCGGTTGAATGGGAGCGAAAAGTACCAAGACGACTTTCAACTTCTCGCAAGAAACTTTCGTGCTTTACAGCTCCTGCAGCAACGACAATCATACGATCTGCACTATATTGTTTATTGATGAAATCATGGAGATCAGTAGATGTAAATGATTGAATAGTTTTAGCTGTTCCTAAAATAGAGCGTCCAAGGGATTGATGACGAAAGGCTGTTTCTGTAAAGTGATCAAAAACAATATCATCAGGAGTGTCATGGGCAGCACCAATTTCCTGAAAGATTACTTGTTTTTCTCGTTCTAGTTCATCGTCGTCAAATTTTGAATGCATTAAAATATCGGCTAAAATATCTATAGCAAGTGGGATATCGCTTTTAAGAACACGTGCAAAGTAAGCTGTTGTTTCAATACTGGTTGTAGCATTGATTTCACCGCCAACATCTTCAATATCGGTTGCAATTTGAAAAGCAGTACGGTTTTCGGTTCCTTTAAAAGCCATATGCTCAAGAAGATGAGCAATACCATGCTGTGTGGAGGTTTCATTGCGTGAGCCCACTTTAACCCATATTCCGAGGGCAACACTATCAATTTGTTGCATTGTATGTGTGGCGATAGTCAAACCATTACTAAGGCGACATATATCTACATCCATGTATCTACAACTCCATTAAATAAGCTAAACACCTCATTGTAAGGGTATCAGAATATTCTTGATTTAAATTAATGCAGCTAACTTTAATAAGATGCACGCGATTTTAAAGAAATATAATCTTTGACTATTTTTTCATCATTAGCAAGATTTATAAAATGTTCTTCGTGTTTCATTACATCATTGAGATGAGATGGCCATGGAGCATGAAGGCCACAAGCGCTTTTAATAGTATCAGGAAATTTAGCTGGATGAGCCGTGGCAAGAACGATCATTGGAATATGCGGTTTTTTGTTTTCACGCGCTACTTGAAGAGCGACCGCTGTATGTGGATCAACAAGATAGCCACTTTCCTTATAGACACTATCAATTGTTTGAGCTGTTGCAGCCATGTTGCTTTTTCCAGCGGAAAATAGGGAACGAATATTTTTGAGTTGCTTTTCATCAAGAGTAAAGAGCCCCGTTTTTTTCAAGTTTTCCATTGCATTGCGAATCCACATTGGATCACGATTGCCACTTTCAAAGAGCAAACGTTCAAAATTAGAAGAGACCTGAATATCCATAGAAGGTGATGTTGTATGGACTATTGGTTGTGTTTCGTAAGTACCACTGGTCAATGTACGTACAAGGATGTCGTTATCATTCGTTGCGATGACCAGTTGAGCAATGGGCAATCCCATACGGGCTGCGACATAACCTGCAAAAATATCACCAAAATTTCCAGTAGGAACAGTAAATGAAACAGCTCTATCAGGTGCTCCTAAAGAAAGTGCAGATGAAAAATAGTAAACAATTTGCGCCATGATACGCGCCCAATTTATAGAATTAACACCTGAAAGTGCTCTTTTTTTACGAAAATTGTGGTCATTAAACATTGCTTTGACAAGAGCTTGGCAATCATCAAAATTTCCTTCAATGGCAATGGCATGAACATTGGAACAATGATTGGTTGTCATTTGCCGTTGTTGAACAGGCGATACACGTCCTTTAGGAAATAAAATAAAAATATCTGAGTGTTCTTTTCCAGCAAAAGCTTGTATCGCAGCTCCTCCTGTATCACCTGATGTTGCAGCAATAATCGTTGCACATCTATTTTTTTCAGTCAAAACATAATCCATCAGTCGAGAAAGAAACTGCATTGCTACATCTTTAAAAGCTAAAGTAGGACCATGAAAGAGTTCAAGGATAAATTCATCTGCTCCAGTTTGTCGTAACGGACAGATTGCTGGATGGTGAAAGGTTGCATAAGATTCAGCGATCATATTTTCAAAAGCTGTATATTCGATTTCGTTATTCACAAAGGGCCACAGAATAGTTTTAGCAATTGTTGTATAGGACTGACCACGAAGTGCTCGTAACGCATCAAATGATAGCTGAGGAAATTTATCTGGCAAATAAAGTCCCCCATCACTTGCCAACCCTGTCATGATTGTTTCCGTAAAGCTTAAAGCAGGAGCTTCACCTCTCGTGCTGATATATTCCATAAGTCTTATCCTTTTTTTTATTTCTGGCAAATTGGTGAAGTTATTTATTTCACGTTTTTCATAATATTTAAATTATTAAATGGATAGAGCTTCTTTTCTTCTTTTTAACTCAATAATGAAAGGAAATAGCCTTAAGCATTTTTATTTTTGAGATATAAACGCCAAATGTTCACAGAAAATCTGTTACAGTCAAAAATTTCTCTCTATTATTCATTCACTTAGATTTTAAAACGTATCTTCACTTGTACACCTTCTTAAATAATAAAATTAAATAGATAGAATAGTATTTACTGAAGAACTTTTGTATAAAAATCAATCATTCATAGTTATTTTATACTCTTAATACTCTGTAAAAATTAAATCTGCTAAACGAAATGTTAAAATGATACATCCCAAGACTCACATTGGAAGATTTATAAGGTAATTTTATGGCATTTCGTGCGCAAATCTATACTTTGAATAATCTTTTTTAGCTTAATTTATTACTTTGTATAATAATAGATATTATATTTGTGCTATACAGTATGGTAACCTAAAGGTTATCCATAGAAAACATACAACAGCCTGCTAAATGATGGGAAGCAGGCTGTAAAGTATTTTCATTTTAAATAGAAAAAAATAACTAAGTATCTTTGAATTATTTGCCTTTAATTTTTCCTATTGCCCATCCGATTATCCCACTAAATATGGCCATAACAGATCCAGTCAAGAATCCAAAACCCAAAGCTCCTACTGTAGAAAAAACTCCTAGCGTAATTGGTTCAAACACTTTCTCAAATTTTCCTTCAAAGGCAGATTCACTTTTTGCTCTATGAGTGAAACTTGGGACATAAAGAGCAGCTATATCGATAGCTTTTTTCTTTCCTTGTTCTATTAGAGAGACAGTTTCCCATTGAGTATCATTTTTCAAATGATTGGCATGAACATTTATAACTTGTGAAAGCAAAAAAGCAACTGCTATAAAAATATTTAATATGTAAGTTTTCAATACTTTAATCATAGTTTACCACCAATACTTTTATTTTAATCTGAATTGAATAGATGCATCGGCAGAATTAGTGCACATTGAGAGAAACAGAAGCATTTAAAGCTTTTTTCACTCTTAGTGTGATAATTCATTAGTTTTTATCATCAACAATAGATAAACACAGAATATGTTCATAGTTTATATTTCATATGAGAAGGTCTTATTCTGATGAAAGTTCAATTTTAACGAGATTTAAAATACAATATTATTTTACTTATTAGCCATCCTAAAAACATGCCTATCGTACTTGATGCATATCCAAGTGCCATCCCCATACCAAAAGCCCCGAGTGTAAGAGGTTCAACAACCTTTTCAAATTTTCCTTCGACGGTAATTTCATTTTCCATACAACGATTTAGATTTTGTGTATAGAGAGCAATCGTACTGATTGCATCCTTTCTGTTCTGTTCTGTTACAGAAATAAAAATATTCTCACGATGAATATTGTTTTGCAAATAGTTGGCATGTACACTTACAGTCTGTGAAATGTAAAAAACAGATATCATAGAAATAATTAACATATTATTGTTAAAAAAATTAATCATCATTTACCTCAAATACTTTATAGTATTCAATATATATGTGTGTGTGTATATATAAATTATACTTTGGATTTTTGGATGTAATTTACAGAATTTATAGTTATAGTAATAGAAGCTTCATTATGTAATAAATTTATAATAATTAATAATAACATAATGAAGCTATGTATTCTATATTTCTACAATATATTGAATTACTTGAACATCAATACTATGTCATTTATCCAATTTATTATCGATCCTATAAAACTTATTGCATATCCAGCGTACAATAGTCCCCCTCTTACAGTCATAGGCTCAAAGACCTTTTCTAATTTTCCTTCACCTATTGTTCTATGTTCTGTTTGATAATTTACAGACGGAGCATAGAAAGCAGTCGTAGAAACTACATCGGATTTCGCATATTTTACTTGTTCCATTGGGAAAACAGAAAGTTCCTCTTTTGGAGTATCGTTTTTCAAATAGTTTGCATTAACATTTACAGTTTGTGAAATAAAAAAAGTGCTCGCTATAAAAATGCTTAAAATATAATTTTTAAATATTTTCACCATAACTTTACCTCAAATATTTTTAATTTATATATGTAATAAATATACATAATGTTTATGTATCTCACACTATATACAAGTCATATAGTTCAATATGTATTTTTAGTCAATAATAAAAATACATATAAAAATATACCTATAATTTTTTATAAACATTATTGTAAAAAAGTAACAGTAATAATTACAAATTATATTTTTAAAAAATTTATACAATATTTTATTATGTGTTATATATAAAACAACATATGTTTATCGTATAATTTTTATAAAACGATATTAATATATTTTTTAAATACATTTATAGATAATAAAATTGATCAAAATTTTTACTTATTAAATATATAAAAATTTATTTATTATCGATAGTATAATAGAAAACATGAAAATTATGATGTAGTTATAAAAATATTATTAACAATTAAAATATGAATGGACACGATAAAATTTTATTATTTATAGTATTTATTATAGATAGTCATTATTGTATAATGTGTGTTATATAGATATTATTCAATGGTTATTTAATTGCATCGTGATAGCAGAATAATAATTCTTAATTTACTATTAAATATATACATTTATCTTATAGATAATAATATGTTATAGATACTAAAAAATGTACAATTTTCTCATAGTGTAAAGTAGAGCTCGAATTGGATAGAGATAAATGATATTATCTTTTTATCGCTAATGTGAACGGCATATTACTATGATACAAGGCAGTGTATAGAAGAATATAATTTAGACATATTTATGAGTGCCGAAAGATCAGCATTAGATAATATTTTCAACACTTTCTTCTTTCCAAACTGAAAAGCCGCTTTTATTTTTAGAAAGTGGATTACTTTTGAAAAGATCTGATTTCATTGCTTATTTAAAAAGTCTATTAAGTGCTTTCGGAAAATTTTAAGCAACTATTGGTATCTCTGTCGCTTGTTTAACATGATTATATGTTTCATATTTATGTGCTTTTTTAAAGAAACCGTTCTCAAGGTACTCAAGCCTATTTTGCAATGATAGATATGATGATAAAGCCCCCATAATATAAAATTCTTAGGGCATCAGAATTTTTGACGTTTATAAAGAAGAAAGATGGCATTGCCATACACTTTTCTCGCTCCTAATGTTGCTACAATTTTTGCCTTTTGAGATGATTCATTAAAAGGCATTTTTATTTCTTTATTTATTTAATTCAGCATATCCAGGTTTGAAATGAGAGAATCTTACAATATTCGGTTTTTTTGCTTAATTTGAATAATGATAAATTATGATTATAAATCAATATATTGTCTGTAAATTACTTGGTATGAAATGTTTTTGATAAAATGCACATCTTCATAAGAGTGTATTCTTTTTGTTTTTTGTAATCTTAGGGAGGTTGTACTAATTGATGCTGTTAAAATACTATTTAAGCAGCAAAGTAAATAAGCCTTCAACAAGTTTATGAGATTTGGATTGAGTAAATATAAGCCTTTGTAACTCAACAAGGACGCATTTGTCATTTTCAATAAAGTCTTGTGTTCCATAGATTCCGCGAATTTTAATATTTTTTCCATGATCAATATGCACATCCCTTACAATTTTACCATAGTGTGTGTTTTTTTGATCAGATGAAAGAGGTTAGCAATTTTCACATCTTATCGAGCAAGGCATCGTAATATTTCTTTTTTGACAAATATAATAATTTATCAGGATAGGCTGCTGTGGTTGGGAGTGGGATATTGGATTTGAGATAGATAAGCAGGGTTTAATTTTTATGAGTTTGCACCCCTGTTTTTTGCTTTTTTTTAAGTACGTGCAATGGTTAACAGACTTATGATCTCAATGAGGTGCTATATTTTTCCTTCACATTGAGATGCAATTCACCCGTGTCGTGAATTGCGCATTTATTGAAGTTATTATAAAAGGAGCAGCGAGAAGGGCAGGACATTTGAATAAAAATGCTTCTTACAAGAGTTTACAAATTGATATATTCAAGAGGTTTTTTATAATAGATCTCGCCATACTGCCATTGCTTCTAAGACTTCTCCTAAATGAGCATGTTTTGCAATAACTGTTTCTGCACCAGCTTCTGCAAGTGCATTAGAGTGGCCAAGATAGCTATGTGATCCTCCCGTAAAGCCGATGACACGCATACCTGCTGCTATGGCTGCGTGTACACCATGAAGTGAATCTTCTATAACGATAGTGTTTTGGGGCTCTGCCTGTAATTGTTGTGCGGCAAAAAGGAAAACATCAGGGGCCGGTTTCGTTCTTTTTGTTCCAACTTCAGGTGCTGAAAATATTTTACCTTCAAAAAGGTCATAGAGATCAACCGTGGTGAGCATCTCTTTTATATCTACGCTTTTTGCATTAGAGCAGATACAGTAGGGATAGCGTGTTTGGATAATTTCTACAGCTTCTCTTACATCATCAATCGCCCGTAATTTAGTTTTTATTTGTGTACGAAAAATATTAGTCATTTGATCTATGAGATGAGCAGAAATAGGTTTTTCTGTTTCCTGTTCAACGTGTTTAAGAATATCGCGAAAGATAAGCCCTGCAAAACGCTCACTCAATTCTTCGGGTGATATTTCATATCCTGTTTGTTTGAGCAATTGAGATCCAATTTTTGCTGCAAGATATTCAGAGTCGACGAGAACTCCGTCACAATCAAAAATAATAAGATCTATCTGAGGCATAAGATACTCCTTTACATGTTACGAGATGGACAACTTTCATGAAAACGATATTGAGAAGATCTTATTTCATAAAAATACGCTTTGAAAATGATTCTTAATTCTTTTACGAAATAAAAGATATGGGAACAGTACATTGAAAAAAAGAAAATTAAGGTTTCATTCATATGAAAGTTTTTTTACTAAAAAAACAAAAACAATTATCAATTTTGTAGAACTTTAACGATACGTTTACGCTATTTTGTAAATATAGATGGGTAATGCGGGCCTATAAACTATTTTGGTTGATTATAGGGCAAATTCAGTTAATTTTGTTGGGTTTTTCATGACAGTTATTCAGCTTCAAAAAGATTTCCTTCGTACTCCCTCACAAATGCCATGGCGCAATAAAATTTTTAAAGGAGATTGTGTTTCCGTTTTAGAAAAACTTCCAAAACATTCTGTTGATATGATTTTTGCGGATCCACCCTATAATTTGCAATTGGATGGAGCTTTATACCGTCCAGATCATTCGCTTGTTGATGCGGTTGATGATGCATGGGATCAGTTTGAGAGTTTTGCTGCTTATGATGCTTTTACTCGTGCATGGTTGCTTGCTTGTCGTCGTGTATTAAAACCCAACGGAACACTTTGGGTTATCGGATCTTACCATAATATTTTTCGGGTTGGGACGGCATTACAAGATTTAGGTTTTTGGATGCTTAATGATATTATTTGGCGCAAGAATAATCCGATGCCTAATTTTCGAGGGCGCCGTTTTCAAAATGCTCATGAGACGCTTATTTGGGCCGTGCGAGATCAAAAAGATAAAAAGTACACATTTAATTATGATGCCTTAAAAGCGGCAAATGAAGATCTACAAATGCGTTCAGATTGGCTTTTCCCTCTCTGCACTGGAGCTGAACGTTTAAAGGATGATTCGGGGCGTAAATTACATCCAACACAAAAACCGCAAGCGTTATTAGCGCGTATTATTATGGCTTCTAGTAAACCTGGTGATGTTATTCTCGATCCGTTTTTTGGTTCGGGAACAACAGGTGCTGTTGCCAAGCTTTTAGGGCGTGATTTTGTTGGGATTGAACGCGAGCAAGATTACATCGATGCAGCATGTGAGAGAATTGCGGCGGTTCAACCTTTAGCGCAACCAGAACTAGCGATTTTGGATAGAAAAAAAGCAGAACCGCGCGTAGCATTCAACAGTTTGCTTGAAGCAGGTTTACTCTATCCTGGAGAAGTTCTGTATGATCGTAAGAAGCAAGTATCTGCTATTGTAAGAGCTGATGGTACGATTATGCATGGTGGTGAAGCGGGCTCAATTCACGCAATGGGAAGAAAGGCTCAAGATTCGCAGAGTTGTAATGGTTGGACCTTTTGGTATTATGAGGAAAATGGACGGTTGAAGTCCATAGATCATTTAAGAATGATCATACGTTCACAAATGTTAAAAACGGGTGTTTTATGAACTAAGCTGATCGCTTCATTCTATTGACCACCAATGTACCTGATCTTGATTGAGATGGACGTGAGGGCGTTTTATGCCTTTATTAGATGTTTTTTATTGACACACTAATCTCGCTTGTAAGCGACAAGCGAGTATTTTTATGCTGCTTTTAGAAGAAATTAAAATGAGAAATTTTCACTCTATGTTCTCGTTTTAGTTCCAAAACAGTAAAATTTCAATATAAGCTTATAAAAATGAAATATCAGAATTAAAAGGTTCATTCAGAAGTTCAAAATTAAGTGCTTTTTTGAATACGTACATCTGTAAAGTGCATATAATATATTGATTATAAATATAATTTAGCGCAACTCATATCGAATTGCCCTCGGAATATCGTCAAGTTTTCTTATTTCAAATTTGTTCCATATTGAATCGATGAAAATTACTTTCTTGCATGTCATAAACGGGGTTGGCGTGTGAATAAAAATTGTTAACGAAAGAACTAAAAGTACCTCTTATAATCCGTTTCACGTACCAAGGGATGTTCAGGGGGCTGGTAAATATAACGATGGTGCTAACTTGCTCCGTCATAAGCGAAAAAAGGATAGATCCTGAAATTTAAATCTAAAGCTTCTAAGCGTTTCTATCCCTCTTTAATTTTTGTCTGTAGAAAAAATTGGTTATTTCATTTTTTAAAATTTTTCTTTTACAGATTAGTAAATGATCGCTAGAGATACAAAAGTCTCCATTAGAAAACATTTTTATGAATAGGGAAGGTTATTTAAATCTAAAAGAATTGGGAAGTGCTACGGAAATGGCTTTTTTCATAACAGTAGGTAATGCTTCTTCGGCAAGATGTTGAATGTTACACCACCAACCATTTTCACAATTCATTTCATGAACATCTTCGGTATAGTAAACATCAAGTTTTAGAGAAAAGTGAGTAAAAACATGCGTAATTTGTCCTTTGAATTGCCAATTGGCAGTAAAGGGTGCGTTTTGTAGCCCATTTTCGTTGTTTATGCCAATATTGTTAGGAATTTGGGTCATTCCACCAAGGAGCTTTTGCGTCTGTCGTTTTTCCAAATAAATTTGTTTCTTTTTATTAAGGACCACAAAAGCAATACCTGTTTTTGAAGGGCGTTCTTTTTTAGGGGCTTTAACTGGAAAAGACTCCGGTTGTTGCATCTTTTCTGCTTTGCATAAACATTGAAGAGGGCAGGTATAACAAGATGGTTTGCGTGGAGTACAAATTGTTGCTCCCAAATCCATCATTGCTTGAGCAAAGTCACCAGGACGATTTAAAGCAGTAATTTTTTGTGTTTTTTCTTTAATTTCAACTTTTGCTTTTTGCAGTATTGAAGTGATAGCAAAAAGTCGCGCTACCACACGTTCGACATTACCATCAACCACTGCTACAGGGTGGTTAAAAGCAATCGCAGCAATGGCTGCGGCAGTATAATCTCCAATACCGGCTAGAGTTCGCAATTCTTTTACAGATTGTGGAAATTGTCCCGCGTAGTTTTCAACAAGCTGTCGCGCACATTTTTTAAGATTACGTGCGCGTGAATAATAACCAAGTCCAGCCCATGCTTTCATGATATCATCTTGGGAGGCTTTTGCTAAAGAGGAAAGATCAGGCCATAGTTTTAGAAACTTTTTAAAATAAGGCTTAACTGTTTCAACGGTTGTTTGTTGAAGCATGATTTCAGAAAGCCAAACTTGATAAGGATCAGGACGGATACCTTGTTTTTGCTTTTCGGGGGTAATCCGCCATGGAAGATGTCTGTGATTTTGATCGTACCAAGCAAGGAGGTGCGAAGAAATTTCATACATGATTGCTTTCAAGCATAGGGAGATATAAAATGCAAAAGAAAAAATTATTTATTTTGTAATTCATGTTTTTTGCTCTTTTATTGTCAAGGCTCTGGTGAGAAAAGGCTTTTTATTTTGTTGATATTTCATAAATTGAGGAGGCAACAATTTTTAGATGAAACAAATGATTTTAATTTAGTAAGCGCTTGAACAATGATCTAAAAATGAGAAAACAACTTAAAAAACGTATCTTTTATTCTCTTTCTGAGGCGGTATACAAAATACTTGATCCAGTTTTACGCAAACGGACAGGGCTTAATGTAGCGCTTATAGAACATTGGCCACAGATTGCAGGCTATGATATCAGTGAACATACAATGCCGCTTAAAATTATTTGGAAACGTCGTGCAGATCAAGATGAAGTTTTTCAGCCAGCAACACTTGTTGTCGCATGTGAAGGATTTGCTGCGTTAAAATTGATGCATGAAACAGAGGAATTACTTCATAGAATTAACGGATTTTTTGGCTATATTGCTATTGATCGCATCAAGATTGAGCAAAGGAGTATGTCGGTTTTTATGAATCACTTGCCTCTAAAACCGCCTTTGAGTGAACAAGACAAAAAATACGTGGAAAAAATGCTTGAAGGAATTGAAGATAAAAGTTTGCACCAAGCACTTTACCAACTTGGCTGTTGCATTTTTTTGGAAAAAAATAATAAATAGAAAGATATTTTATATATTTTTCTTTAATATATGAGAAAGCATTGGATTCCTATTCGTTAATAACAACAGAAAAGTATTATTTATGGTAAAATATCGTTCTTTTTTATCTTTCGGGATAATTTTTCTCTTCATAACGATTGTACAAAACAGTGTAACAGTTGCTTTAGCGCGTGATCCCAAATCAGTGGCAACTGTTGATATGGCAGAGCTTCTCCAATCGGGTAAAGTAAAGGATCGCTTTGAGGGAGAGGCGGATGCACCAGTCGTCATTGTTGAGTATGCTTCGTTGACATGTACCCATTGTGCGCATTTTTATAATGATATACTTCCCCAAATTCGTAAAAAATATATCAAAACAGGAAAAGTAAAACTTATTTTCCGAGAATATGCTTTTGATCCTCGGGCAACAGCAGGTTTTATGTTGGCACGGTGTGCACCGGAAGATCGCTATTTTCCTTTGATAGAAGTTTTATTTCAAAAACAAAATGAATGGGCTTTCGGAAAAAATGCTCTAACACCATTGAAGAAAATTGGCTTAATGGCTGGTTTTACAGATGAAAGTTTTACTGCGTGTTTGAAAAATCAGTCCATTTTAGATGAAGTAAATGCATCTTTTGAACGCGGTAAAGAGCTTGGTGTCACAGCAACACCTACTTTCTTTATTAATGGTAGTAAATATGAAGGTGCCATGAAAGTAGAAGAATTTTTTTCGGTGATTGATAGTTTTCTAAAAAACTGAATCTTAATCTTCCAGAAGATGGATAGTGATACTTTTGGTCATTATCTCTTTTGGAAGGATTAATATTATGCATTTATGAAGCGATATCGTTGAGCCAATTTTGAATCAAATCATTGCTTTTAAGTGAGCCTGGGTTGAATGATGTTTTGAAGCTGATATGGGAGGATTTGTACAGTGAAAAAATGGGTTTATAGTTTTGGAGATGGAAAGGCAGAAGGAAGTGCAAGTGAGCGTAACCTTCTTGGAGGTAAAGGGGCTAATTTGGCAGAAATGAGTAATCTTGGTTTGCCCGTACCACCCGGATTTACCCTGACAACAGAAGTTTGTAATTTTTATTATGCCCATGACAAATCATATCCAGAAGAGCTACAGGAATCTGTTAAGCAAGCACTAAGATACGTTGCTGAACAAACAGGACGTGAATTTGGGAATGAACAAAGACCACTTTTGCTGTCTGTTCGTTCAGGGGCTAGGGCTTCTATGCCAGGGATGATGGATACAGTGCTAAACCTTGGCATGAATGATAAAACTGTAAAAGCAATTGCTTTACAAGCCAATAATGAACGTTTTGCTTATGATAGTTATCGGCGTTTTATCCAAATGTATTCTAACGTTGTTTTGGGGCTAGACCATTCGTATTTTGAAGAGATTCTTGATGAAGTAAAAGCATGCAATGGTTACACTATTGATACAGAAATGACAGCAGATGATTGGAAGAATGTTATTATTTCTTATAAAGCCTATGTTGAAGAAAAATTAGGAACCCCTTTTCCACAAGATCCTGAACAACAGTTATGGGGGGCGATTGGAGCCGTTTTTTCAAGTTGGATGACAGCACGTGCAGTTACTTATCGCCGTTTACATAGCATTCCTGAAAGTTGGGGAACGGCAGTTAATGTGCAAGCTATGGTTTTTGGTAACATGGGAGAAGATTCGGCAACGGGCGTTGCTTTTACACGAAATCCATCGACAGGGAAAAAAGAACTTTATGGTGAGTTTTTAGTTAATGCGCAAGGGGAAGATGTTGTGGCGGGCATTCGAACACCTCAAAATATTACAGAAAATGCGCGTATTGTTGCTGGTTCAAATAGACCGTCGTTAGAAAAAATTATGCCTGAGGCTTTTTTGAAATTATGTCAGATTGCGCAGAATCTTGAGCAGCATTATCGGGATATGCAAGATCTCGAATTTACCATTGAAAAAGGTAAATTATGGATGCTTCAGACTCGTTCAGGAAAACGCACGGCTCGTGCGGCTCTCAAGATGGCGATTGAAATGGTTGAGGAGGGGTTAATAAACCGTGAAGAGGCTGTGATGCGTATTGATGCAAAGTCGCTTGACCAACTTTTGCATCCAACACTTGATCCCAAAGCAGAACGTTTTGTTATAGGACGTGGTTTACCTGCTTCTCCTGGAGCCGCAACTGGTGAAATTGTTTTTACTTCAGAAGAGGCAGAAACTGTGTCGGCGGAAGGTCGCAAAGTTATTTTGGTCCGAGTAGAAACAAGCCCAGAAGATATTCATGGTATGCATGCTGCAGAAGGAATTTTAACAACGCGTGGCGGTATGACAAGTCATGCTGCTGTTGTTGCGCGGGGGATGGGAAAACCATGTATTTCTGGTGCTGGCAGTGTGCGGATTGATTATAACACAAATACGTTGTTTGCCTCAGGAGAAAGCCTAAAAAAAGGTGATGTTATCACAATTGATGGTGGAAGTGGAGAAATTTTCAAAGGGAAAGTTGCAATGTTGCAGCCTCAGCTTTGCGGAGACTTTGCAAAATTAATGGAATGGGCTGATGGGATGCGACGTATAAGAGTTCGCGCTAATGCTGATACACCATCTGATGCCCGTATGGGGCGCTCTTTTGGGGCTGAAGGTATAGGTCTTTGCCGTACGGAGCATATGTTTTTTTCTGATGAACGTATCGTTGCCATGCGTGAAATGATTTTAAGTCATGATGAAAGTGGTCGTCGTAAAGCACTAGATAAGCTTTTGCCAATGCAGCGTTCAGATTTTAGTGAATTATTTGAAATTATGTGTGGTTTACCTGTTACTATCCGCTTGCTAGATCCACCATTACATGAATTTTTGCCTAAAACGAAAGCAGAAATTCTTGATGTTGCAACAGCTATGGGTGTTTCTGCTGAAGTGCTTGCTGAACGCACTCAGCAGTTGCACGAATTTAATCCTATGCTTGGATTACGAGGATGCCGTTTAGCTATTACTTATCCTGAAATTGCAGAAATGCAAGCGCGGGCGATTTTTGAAGCAGCAGCAGAAGCTGCCCAAAAATCTGGATCTCCTGTTATGCTTGAAATTATGGTGCCACTGGTTGCGCTTAAATCTGAACTCGATTTTGTGAAAGCGCGTATTGATCAGGTTGCTGAGGAAGTGATGAAAGAAAAGGGAAGCACTATTCAATATATGGTTGGGACGATGATTGAACTTCCAAGAGCGGCGCTTCGAGCAGATGAAATTGCTGAAACTGCTGAATTTTTTTCATTTGGAACAAACGATTTGACACAAACTACTTTTGGGATTTCCCGTGATGATGCAGCTCCTTTTTTGGCAACCTATTTTCAAAAAGGTCTTTTAGAGCAAGATCCTTTTGTGTCTATTGACCGTGATGGAGTAGGGGAACTTATTACCATTGCTGCACAGCGTGGACGCTCAAAGCGTGCAAAAATAAAATTGGGAATTTGCGGTGAACATGGAGGCGATCCTGCCTCTATTGCTTTATGCGAAGAAAATAACTTGGATTATGTTTCGTGTTCTCCTTTTCGAGTGCCAATTGCTCGTTTAGCAGCAGCTCAGGCCGCAATAGCAAAAAGGATGTAATGGGTTAATATTTTTTGTTGTATCGTTATTACTGAAATAAATTTTTATATATTCTTTTATTTTCTTTAATAAAGGGAATAAAAATGCTTCTAAAATGCACGATAAGTTGTGTTACGCGAGAAAGTGTTTTTTTAGAGGTTTATGAAAGAAAATATAAAGCACAGGATAGACAAAGATGTATTATTAATGCACTTTTTATTGGCGAACCTCTTGATAGAGAGAAACGTGTTATTGTGCAGTCAATTTACGCGTTTGCTTTTTTATAGGGGAATGAGCTCCTCACGCAAAATAGAATGCTCCAAACAAATGCATTTTTTTTGCGCATCATGCTGTTTGAGATAGACATTTCTCAATGGATGCCCCATTTTACATTGATATTCGTGGAATGGGGATTATGTAAAACTCCCCGTAAGTTTATAAAAATCTTCCCAAAATTTATAAACTCCATTATGCACTCCCATCTTTACATTTATAAAGGAATATCAAAGTTACACAATCTATTGATTTATAAAGATAATTTTTTATTTCTCATATTGAATGAAAGCTGTAAATATCATAAGATCTTCTTATTTCGACTTCTTTTATAATGAATCAATCAAAACCATGTTTTTTGTATGTTACAGGCGGGATGAGCGTCTGTAGGTAAAAAAATAAAGCAAGGATATGCCTCTTATGAAACGTCTCAAGTGAGAGCTATCACAAATTGAAGGTAGGTACAGTGTGTAATGGTGCCGGCTTGCTTCTTCACAAGCGTAAAGATGATGTACGCTGTCGCGCAGTTGTTGTGGGAGGGGGCCTGCTATTATTATTCACGGGCGTTGTTGCAAAGTGGTTTTGGGTGCTTTAGAGATGTTTTTTAAGAAAGCCCGTGAATGGCAATCCAAGTATATTCCGTTTGGGACATTTTGTTTTAGGTGAGGGGGAGTGAGACCAAAAAGACATGTGATAAAGTAAGAGCATGAGGCAATAGGTAATTTCCGTTATTTTAAAGATATTGCTTTAGATGTCTTTGAAAGGCGTAAAGCTGAATTAAAAGGAAATGGCAAAGATGAAAAATGGTGTTTACCTTAAAATTTCATATTCTTCCCAAATTAGGCTGTTTTCCTGTTTTAAGAGATTATACAAACAGAGATGCGCAATATTCTTGCCTCCATTTGGCATATAAAAGCTATAACAGCTGAGAGAAGTACTAAACTGTCTTAACATTTTTTTCAAACATACTGCTGCGGTAAGTTTGGATGTTGATTTATAGACAATACTAAACGCACACGCTCTCTTAAGAAGACAATGTCATAAAACACATAACTTTCCAGCAATAGATTAGAGAGAAGGCCGGTTTTTTATCAGACACTTTGCAAAACAACAACCATAACACAATTAGCTTTACGTCTACTTATCCTTACAGGTGTTTGCACAAATTCTTTGCATCATATTTATAAAGATCAAATTGACGATAATATATGGACAATTCGTGGTTCGATAATATGAAAGGTTTACGTGATACTACAAAAATTTCGTGTCCTTTTATCATCAGAGGCAATAAAAATGCTAGAACAAGCGCGTTTGCTATTTTGCAATATTCTTTTTTCTGCAATCGGTTGTGGTTTTTTTGAAGCAAATTATACGGCTCAATATGTAATGTGTAAGAAAACCATTCTGATTGATTGAAAATAAGAGGGCTTGAGATGAAGGAATGTTTGAGGGGAGCATTAAACAAACGAAAGATGAATTATCATTATAAATTAAGAGATTATTATGATTAGCTTCAATTTAATAAACCAATTTCACGCATTTTCATTAAAATTGTGTGATTAATTTTACCTGTTACAGGAAGATCAAATATTTTTTGAAACTGTTTTAAGGCTTCTATCGTCTTTTGATCTTCTATTCCTGTGACAATAACCTCCTCATTCCCAAAAATATGTAAAGCTTTTTGCACTTGTATAATATCTTCAACAGAAGGCTCTGAAATAGCTTCTTTTAAGTGTGTCATATTTTTTGTATTGTTTGTTTCTATTTCGCTTTGCTTAATTAATATCGCGATTTCATCTGCTGCGGGATTAGATAGAACATTCTTTTGCATTCTCTGAGCAGTTTGCTGTTTCCACAAAGTGATGGCTCGGCGTGTTTTAGGTCCTTCCAGTCCATCTAATGGTCCATCATAAAGTCCTAATTTTGCTAGTTCTTTTTGCTTTTCCAGCATGCTTGCTGATTGAGAGGGTAAAGGTGAATTTGTGTACTTATGACTTTGAGAATGTACAGAAGTTACACGGGAGAGTTCTTGTGATTTTTCTTCTTTTTCCGATAAAGTAGAGCTCTTACCTATACTTTGAACAGAGGAAAATTTCATTTGAGTTAAAATATTTTGATGCGTTGTCATTTGCGAAAATAAAGCATTAAATGAAACAAATAAAAAACTAATGCTAAAAAGAAAAGATCCAACAAAAAATAAAGTATTTTTTCGTGTATAGAAATAAATAGTTTTTGCACTCCAAAAAATAAAATGAAAAATTATAAGAAGAAGTGTTATAACAATACTACTATAGTATTTACGGTGTTTTACAGTTTTTTTTCGGTAGGTCTTTCGTTTTGTTGCCATTACTTTTATTTTCAGTTGCGTTTATTTTTTACAAAGAAACAAATATAAATTAGGAAACGAATATGAAACAGTTTTTACTTCCAGCCAGAGAGAAGTGCATTGACATTATTGATTTTTCCTTTCAAACTCCTAGAATGAGCAGCTTCATTATATCAATTTATAAGTTGATAAATCAACAAGAGTTCTTATCAACGTTTATTCATTTTATTTTATACAAATCTTTAATGTGTATAAAGAGAGCACCAAATGATTAGCATTCAAGATCATTTTGGTGTTTGCAAACTACATTATCACATATAATTATCTAAACAATAATACCACGTTATTCTTCATTTTGGGGCATATGTTTGCCTATTATTTAAAATAAAATTGAAAATATTTGCCTATAACGCTAAAAAGATGACAATCATTATCTATTCTTTATAATTTACATATAGATGGTTACTTATCCATAAACGGTTTGGTAATAATAATTATCTCTTAATATTATTATATTTTGGTATAAATTCCTTCTATTAAATAATTTTCATAAGTATTAATTAAATTGATGTTTACAATGTTATAGAAAAAACTGGCTTGAGATGTAATCGTAAGAGATGCAATTGTTTTTTGATGTTTTTATCGACAGGTTGACCATTTTCATAACATTTCAGTAAAAATTTTATAGATAATATAAATATTTTATCGACACTAGAGTCAGAATAACAGAGTTTACTTTTTTTAGCCTTTTCAACTAAGCTAAGATGGTGGACTATTATTTAAAATAATTATGTACACAACACGATTATCTCTCTCATTTTTTATCATAGTATGTTCATTAACATGACCAGCTTGTAAGTGTATAATTTTGATGTTATTTTTTTACTGAATAGACAATGTATCCCATTTTATACAGCGGAATTGTGCCATATTTATAAAAAAGCCAATGATATAGATCCAATACATGAATACTCAATTTTATAAAAAACACATTTTATAAATTGTTTATAAAGCAACAGTGTATAAAATGCTCCTTTTATTGTATTTACCACTGCGGTACATTGATTGTCCATGATACGTTTTTTAATCAAATTATCATTTTTTTTATTTTTTATTTTTGTCATTATTTCATTTTTTGTAGCAGATCCAAGCAGTAACCATTCTTCTAGCCCCCAAAATAATGAGACAACAACGAGCGATGTGATTGTTGCTTTTAAGGAAGCCTTAAATGACTTAGGCGCATTTTGTGACCGTAATATAAAAACCTGCAAAGTAGGAAAATCCTTTTTAAGTTCACTTGGTGAGCGCGCATATTACGGTGCAAGAGCTGCTTATGAATATTTAGGGAACATATTAGGAAACAAAAATAATATCAGAGACTTCCCCTAATGTTTCTTACAAAATCGAAATACAAGAGTTCTTACAAAACCATGCAATGTTATCTTGAAATAAGGATTTTTAACGTTCTTCGTGTTATTTATGTTAGGAAGAATAAATATTTATTTTTTATAAGTGTATTCAAGAATGATTATTCAAACGAAACAGGACTAAAATAATGGCGGAAACAATCGGTAATATTATAGAGAACTTTTCGCTTTTGGATAATTGGGAAGATCGTTATCGTTATGTCATCGAGCTTGGCTATGAATTGCCACCTTTTCCAGAAAGCGCTCGAAACGATGCTCACAAAGTTCCTGGTTGTGTTAGCCAAGTGTGGCTTCTATCTTCACGTAATAACTCAAAAGATCCAATATTGACGTTTCAAGGTGATTCCGATGCTCATATTGTGCGTGGACTCATTTACATACTTCTTGCTTTTTATTCAGGCAAAAAAGCTTCTGAAATTCGCAATTCTGATGCTCAAGAGCTCTTTGAAAAACTTGGTTTAAATGAAAATCTTACACCACAACGATCAAATGGTTTGAAATCAATGATTAAACGGATTCGTAACGAAAGCTATATGTAATCCCCTTGGTAGAAATTGCTATATATACAAAAGCTTCACACAAAACATGTATACTAAAATCAACTTTATGCACGAAACCATTTTTTCGCAAAATAAGATTATTTAGTTTTTTTCCGTTTGCTTTTGCGTCCAAGCCCCATTTCTTTGGCCAAAGCCGATCGTGTTTTTGCATAATTAGGCGCCACCATAGGGTAAGAACTATCTAACTGCCATTTTTCACGATATTCCTCTGGCAACATTCCATAATGTGTCATGAGATGACGCTTTAGAGATTTAAACTTCTTTCCATCTTCAAGGCAAATGAGATAATCAGGAAATACTGAACGCTTCGGATTAACGGCAGGCCTTTGTTTTTCAACTTCGACTTCTGTTAACTCTAGATTCCCTGCTTTACGAAAAGCAGCATGGACATCAGCAATTAAACTTGGCACTTCAGTCGGTCGAATAGAATTATTACTCACGTAGGCAGCAACAATATCAGCAACCAATGTAATAACTAAATTGCTTTCAGTCTCTAAGACTGCACGATGTTCCATTCTTGTTTCCTTTAATTTAAAATTGAGTAATTCAAAATCGAGATATAGTGCATATACTCATGATATAAAGATCTCATGCACATGAGTTTCATATTGTACAAAAATCTTTTTTGTCAATTCAATTATTCTATAAAATTGCCAAAACACAAAAAAATCAAATAAATACCTATTTTTTGTCATAATATACAATAAGAAAAACGAAATTATTACATGCTAAAATATATTTTTACCCTATAACATATCATACATAATATATAATACATCACAAATATAAAAAAATATATGATAAAATTTATTTATTTTTTTTGAGAACGTAAAAATAAAATTACTAATTATAAAAATATAATATATAAATTATTATATTTTGTTTTGAATACTTATAGTTTAGTAAGTTTATGTTTAATAAGTTTTAAATTTGTTTTTATTATTTATATTTATAAAATTTAATAATAAAAAACATGATATATTATAAATATGACATAATAGTATTATTTATAATATAAAACTATTCATTAAAAGGAGATAGGACATTTTTATTTTTTATACAGTAATAATAATATTTTAGATATATTTATTCCTTTCTGTAAAATTATGCGATTATACTGTTTCAAAAAAAATCAATTCTTTTTCTAATAGTTTAATTGTTTTACCAGTCACTTTCATTATAAAAGTGGTGTTATATCCCTAGAAAACAATAGCTGTGATATGTAATGAACAGAAAGGTATTAGTTTTAAAAATTATCATGGTGCTATTTTTGCAAGTGAATAGAACTTATAGGTTTTTACACTTGCATCAATCATTGTGATTCTAGCATATAAACGAAGCTATTAACATATTTTAATATAGGATTGTGTATGACTCGCACTTTTGCAATTCCTCCCAAAGCATCTAGAATCACTCATAAGGAAATATATCATGGTATTTTTCGTGATGATCCCTATCATTGGCTACGTGCGTCTAACTGGCAAGATGTTTTTAAAGATCCTAACTGTCTTGATCCCAATATTCGACATTATCTTGAAAAAGAAAATGCTTATCAATCAGCTCAAATGGCTGATACAAAACCATTACGAGATTTGCTTTTTATCGAAATGAAAAACAGGATCCAAGAGAATGATAGTTCTGTTCCTATAAAACATGGCCCTTTTGCTTACGGATTCTCTTATGTTACCGGAGGCCAACAACCACATTATTTTCGGACACCAAGGAATGGCGGAGAAAAAAACGTGTACCTTAATGGTGATGTCTTGGCAGAAGGCAAAGAATATTTTAAATTTGGTTCAGTTCAAGAATCTCCTGACCATACACATGTGGTATGGACCTATGATGACAAAGGATCAGAGTTCTATACAGCTAAAATTCGTAATTTTGAGACATTGTCTGACTGTACGGACATAATTACTGATACATCTGGTCAAATTGTATGGGATGCTAGATCTGAAGGTTTTTTCTATACTAAGATGGATAAAAACCACCGACCTTCAGAGCTCTATTATCACCAATTAAACACAGATCAATCACAAGATAAGCTTATTTTTCGTGAAGACAATCCAGGTTTTTTCTTAGATGTAAGCGGTTCTAAGCTTAATGATGTTATTTATATTAATATTCATGATCATGAAACATCCGAGATCTGGTTAATTCCTGCTGAGGCGCCTTTTACTGTTCCCCAATGTGTACGGAAACGACAAAAAGGTATTGAATATTTACTTACAGAGGGTGGTGATGTCTTTTATATTCTAACCAATTTAGATAATGCAAAAGATTTCAAAATTATGGTAGCGCCATATACATCTCCACAATCAGAAAATTGGTCTGAGTTTGTTCCACATCAGCTTGGGTGCCTAATATTATCCCATGATGCTTATCAAGATTTTCTTGTCTGGATCGAACGTTTTGAGGGGCTTCCACGTATAAAAGTAATGGAACGTACCACTAAACAAGTTAATTCCATCGCTTTTACTGAAGAGGCTTATTCTTTAGGTCTGCAAGGAGTTGCAGAATATAACAGTCCAACTATTCGTTTTTCCTATTCGTCTATGACAACACCTGATCAAGTGTTTGATTATGAGATGAAAAGTTGTAAACGGATGCTTTTAAAAACGCAAATAATTCCCTCTGGGCATAATAAAGATGCATATATAACACGACGTATTACAGCAATAGCAGACGATGGTGAGAAGATTCCTATTTCACTTTTTTATCACAAAAATACTCCCCTTGATGGTGGTGCGCCTTGTCTGCTTTACGGTTATGGTGCTTATGGGATCTCTATACCTGCCAGTTTCAATAGTAATGTACTTTCTCTAGTAAACAGAGGTTTTATTTACGCTATTGCTCATATTCGCGGAGGAAAAGAAAAGGGAGTAGAATGGTATGAGAAAGGAAAACATCTCTTTAAGTACAATACATTTACAGATTTTATTGCTTGTGGGCGTTACCTTGTAAACAATAAATTCACTTCTCACGACCGGCTGATTGCTCATGGTGGTTCAGCAGGGGGGATGTTGATGGGAGCCATTGCCAATATAGCTCCACAGGATTTTGCTGGGATCGTAGCAAATGTGCCTTTTGTTGATGTCTTAGCGACAATGTTAGATGCTTCATTGCCACTCACTCCTCCAGAATGGGCCGAATGGGGGAATCCTCTTGAATCAGAAGAAGATTATAAGCTTATTGCTTCCTATTCCCCTTACGATAATGTCAAAGCTCAAAACTATCCCCCTATACTTGTGATGGCAGGATTAACAGATCCTCGTGTAACTTACTGGGAGCCTGCAAAATGGGTGGCAAAATTACGAGACCTAAAAACAGACGATAATGCAATTTTATTACGTATTAATATGGATTCAGGGCACGCTGGTGCAGCTGGACGTTTTTCAAAGCTAGAAGAAGTTGCCTATATCTATGCATATATTCTAAAGATAGCAGGAAAAGACTTTTGCTAATCCATAATACCTCTGTATGAAAGTCTCCGATAATTTATTGGATTATAGGGACTTTCATACACTAAAAAATTATTGAGACAGTTTAAAATTCACATTCTTCATAAAGTTTCAAAACATAGTCCCAATTAATTAAATGGTCTACAAAGGCTTCGAGGTACTTCGGTCGAGTATTGCGATAATCAATGTAATAGGAATGTTCCCACACATCGACACCCAAAATAGGTCGAGCATTGTGCACTAAGGGATTTTCGCCATTAGGCGTTTTCATAATTTCAAGCTTGCCATTTTTAACAGCAACCCACGCCCATCCAGAACCAAATTGGGCACTAGCAGCAGCAATAAAATCAGCGCGGAATTTGTCGTAACCACCTAGATCAGCGTCAATAGCTTTTGCTAACTTTTCAGGAAGTTTTTGGCCACCACCATTTTTTTTCATCCAAAGCCAAAAGTGGTTATGATTGTAATACTGCGCTGCATTATTAAACAAACCAATATTTTTTCCAAAACTTTTTTTAACAATATCTTCAAGGCTTTCATTTTCTAAGCCTAACTCTTTCACAAAATTATTGGTGTTGGTAAGATAAGCGAGGTGATGCTTATCATGATGATATTCAAGCGTTTCGCGTGACATATAAGGCGAAAGGGCATCGTAATCATAAGGCAATGGGGGCAATTCAAAAGCCATTTAAAAATCTCCTCGATTCTAATTGTTAAGCTTATTTCATAAGCCTAATTTGCCATTTACCGCATTTAAAAGCAAATGTTGAATACCTAGTTTGTATGAAATAGTTTTAATGTCTCTCTTTTTGTAAAAGAAGCTTTTAGGAAATGTATATTCATCAATCAAAAAGGGTATTGGTCTACATCAAGATTGCTTCTGAAGATTTTTTACATCTATGAGTGGGTAATAAATATCATTATCGTTTGAATAAAAAGTAAATGGAAATAGCTATTATTCCTTGTTTTTGTATCTCTATTTTTTCAAATACCATATAAAATGTTTTTAATTTTTGCAAAACTCTTCCAGTTTATTGGTGTATCATAATGTTTTCAACAGAATAATAAGTGTTATTTTTTAGGAAATATTTTTCAATGTGCTTGATTTTATTTTATGGTGCTACCCATGAATAATATAATGTAAAAATTAGTGGACATTACCATCTTTATGCTTAATGCAAGAGCACAGCAGCACTATCATACACTTACCGGTTGCCAATGTGGTGACAGCTTTTATCTTAATTGAGCAAGATGAGATTTTAGATATCAAGAAAAGTAAATCATATGCAAATTTATTAGAATGAGTAAACTGCAAGATTTTCATTTTCTGTTCCTAGAAAATCAATACAAAGAGCAAAATAATTGATGGATAAATGGTTCCTTCTTATGTTAAAATCACAACTGTATATCAGTTTCTGCTACGAATTTGTATCGATGGCAATGCCATACAAGACTCAGAAATTTTATGATAAAAAAGTAAGGTCTTTGATTTTCAGATATTGCGTCCAATCACAGGAATCGCTATAAGGTGCAAGAGTCGCTATAGAGCGTGTCTTTTTGGGGTATAGCCAAGCGGTAAGGCACCGGTTTTTGGTACCGGCATTCCCTGGTTCGAATCCAGGTACCCCAGCCAATTCTGGTAAAATGTTAATCAAAGTTCAGCTTGAGAGTGGATTAGCCCTCTTAACCATCTATTGCTATTCATAGCAAGTCTGGTAAGCTGAAAAGTACCTATTTGTAGCGGGTTAGCTCTAAATATGGTAAGGTTCTCTTGCTATAGCTATCGCTCAAAGAACTCTTTTAAAAGATTCTTTTCTATAAGACGAGGGGTAAATGATTTATGCGCACTTGCTTTAGAAAAACTATTTGGCTGGATTTTGCGCTCTATAGCAACACCAGCGTGCAATTTTTCGTATTCCACCATCTTCATTACGTCGTACAGCATAACAATAACGCTGATCAGGAAATATATTTCGTTGCATATCGCGTACAATATGAGCAGTATGGCCATAGGGTGCTACACAATCAATAAACCATACGTATTTTCCATTCTGCCAATTGACATCGGGTAAAAGCTCTCCCTTTTCAAGCATAGATTGATGATTTTTCTCATCTAAAAAAGCCCAAGTGATAAAGGCACAAAATTCTCCACGTTCATTTTTATAGAGTTTGTATTGCCCAGTCTGTAAGGCGGGTCCTATGTTGCGTTCAATATCCCAGATTCGCCAGCGGCGGTATAAGGGAGATGTAAGCATTAAAACAACCATGGCACCCAAAGCCGTAAGAGGATCTATGAGTGATGGTGATGGATTTTCATTTACAGACATCATCTTTCCTTTAGAGATTGTTCTAAAATTTTGGTGATAGGTTCAAAGAAATAAGAAATGAGACGTCGTTTTGAGGTAATGACATCCGTTGTTACAGTCATGCCAGGGATAAATTTAAGTTGTTTGTTATTCAAAGTGATGTGATCTTGGTCAATTTTGATTAAAACAGCGTAGACACCATTAATTTCTTTATTATAGCGCGCTGTAGCGCCTACATTAACGACTGTACCGTGGATAACACCGAAACGTTCAGGAGGAAAGGCAGAAAACTTGATGTAAGCACGTTGGCCCTTTTCTAAAAAACCAATATCTCGATTATCAAAAAATGCTTCAATAATGAGACCACCCGCACCAGGGACAATGCGCATGAGAGTTTTACCAGCCTCTACAAAGCCGCCCAAAGTATGGATACTTAAATCATCGATACGTCCATCAACAGGTGCATAGAGTGATAAGTGGTCAAGATGGTATTGAGTGCTATCAAGCTTTGCTTTTAATCCTTGAAGATTCAGTTCTGTTTCACGCGAAAGTTGCCGATAGCGGGCGATTTCATCGGAAATGAGACTTTTCCGTTGTTGGCGGAGGGTGTTTATTTCGGCGGCATTTTCTTCCAAACGCCTTTGATTGGTTAAAATTTCATGCTCGACATTTTTAAAGTCATGTAAACGCTCTAAATAAACGGCTTGGCTAATGACTTTTGTTTCCATCAGGCTTTTTGCAGCTTTTAATTTTCCTTGGCTTAATTGACGATCATCTTCCAACCTATCTAATTGCGCATGTTGTGTTGCACCGCTGCGCTCGACGCGGTCCGCCTGTGCTTTTAGCGCTCTTAATTTATCTTGGAGAGATTGAAGGGTAGCGCTAATGAGTTTTTCCCCTTCTATTCTTGCAGTTTTATTGCCAGAAGGAGGAGCAGGCAGATAGGCAAGCCCTTTGGTTACAAAATCTTTATCCAAAGGATCACTTTCATGCAAAGCTGTTAAAATAGCTGTTGCGATTTGTGCTTGAAGGGTTTGTTGCGCGATATCTGCTTGAACACGTGCGCACTCATTGAGGGCTTCACGGGGATCTAATTGAATAAGGAGATCCCCTTGATGAACAAATTGCCCTTCTTTTACAAGGATTTTCTCAATGCGTCCTGTATTTTGCGCTTGGACCAGCTGAACGTAAGCGGTGGGAATAACACTTCCTTGCCCCCGTGCAACAATCTCTGTTTTTGCGATAAAGCTGCCGATCACAATAAAGAGAAATAAGGTGACCAAAACAGCAACAACCATATGAAGCGTTGGTGACAAAGGGCGCAAATAGGGAGCTTTATCTGCCATTTTTTGCCTCCAAATCAGTAAAGTTTAAGACGTTTGCATGCTGAGGAAAGAGGTCACTTTTGTGGGTAATAACAAGAACAATACGATCTTGTGAAAGTTTATATAAATGCTCAACAATTTGTGCACTGACAGTGTCATCCAATGCGGAAGTAGGTTCATCTAAAATAAGCAGGCTTGGGTTTATCAGAAAGAAACAAGCCAAAGCCAAGCGTTGGCGCTGACCACCTGATAAAAAACCACCTTGCTCTCCTACTTGAGTATTGAGTCCTAAAGGCAACTGAGCAATCAAATCATGGCAAGCACTAACATATAGTGCATCGTCGATTTCATCTTTAGTGGCATCTGGTTTAGCAAGAAGCATATTCTCAAGAATGGTTCCGGAAAAAAGGCAAGGATTTTGGGGAAAATACGCGATTGTGTCACGCACGCTACGGACATCAAAATTCTGTAAAGGTTGGGCGTTAATCAATATCTTTCCGCTTGTTGGGGGGTAGAGTCCACAAAGGAGCTTCGCCAAGGTTGTTTTTCCGCACCCTGAAGGACCAAGTAACATAATTGGTTGCCCAGGTTGTAAACAGATATCAAGATGGTTGATAATTGGCTTTTCTCCATAAGAAAAACAGGTATCTTTAGCTTCAAGATAAGGCGTTGTGATAAGCTGAAAGGGAGGCTTTTCCTCTTCCCATTCTGATGGGGAGTTAAGAATATCGCCCAAACGCAGGCGAGAGATTTTTAAATGTTGCCATTCTTCCCATAGAGACGCAAGACTTAAGATAGGACCGGAAACATTACCGGCGAGGAGATGAAAAGCAATAAGTTGCCCTAATGTGATTTGATTTTGAAGAACTGCCTGAGCACCAAAAAAGATAATAAAAATAGTGAAAAGATCACCAAAAATGTGCCCCATAGCTCCATTCAGGAGATGTAATTTGCTGGTTGTGAGGCTTTGATCAAGACTACGAGCTAAAGTTTCTTGCATGCGTATGGTATGGATTGGCTCCTTTACATGCGCTTTGATGGCTTCAAGATTAGTAAAACTTTCAATGAGGCGTGATTGATGGGCTGCTTGCAGGGTGAAAGCACGGCGTAGTTGGCGACGTAAAAAGGGACCAACCAATGCTAAAGAACCCATTTGTAATGGTAAAACAATAAGAACGATAAAAGTAAGTTGCGGGCTGATAGAAAAAAGTGCTGCGAGATAAATGATGGCAAAAAGAACATTCAGGACAGTTGTTGTAATGGTTCCTGTTAAAAAACCGCGAATTGTATCAACTTCTCCAATACGTGAAAACAATTCCCCCATTTGCCAAGTGCGTAAAGTGGGCAAGGAAAGGCTTAACACATGGGTGTAAATGCGCCGTCCAAATTCTAGCGTAAGCCGATTGGCTAAATAGGCACCTAAGTAACCTGAAAGAGTGCTAAGAGCCGTGCTAAACAGCATGATAGCAACCATCAAGACAACGATAGCATAGAGACTTTCAATACGCTGAAAAGGGGGAATACGGTCGATAATCGCTTGAAAAATAAAAGGATTCACCAAGCCCAGCAAACGCAAAACAACAGCAACGCAACTGAGTTCGATGACATAATAAATATATTTCTTTGTTGTTATTGTAAACCAAGAGAAAAGGATACTAGTTTTTCTTGTGAATGTCTCATTTGAATTTATGATTTTATTTAAGAGAAAGAGCGATTGATGTCGCATATTTAAACAGTATTGTAAATAGTATTATATTAATACAAAATATATATCTTGTATTAATATAATATAAACATAATGTATTTATTATTTATACAGTATTTTTATTATTATTTTTACAAATTATATTTGACATTTGCTAAAATGAACAATAATCAAATTCCCACTGTATCGTTGTGATACAGTTATTTTTAATAATAAAAGGAGGATTTAAATGGGTAGTTCAAGCTCATCAAATGATTCAAGTAGTAACTCACATCCAAAAAGTTGGCTTTTTCCAGAAGATGATTATAGTACAGACGCTTATGCCCAAGCAGCAGGTACAGGCGGCATCATAGGAGACGTAATAGGAGGTATTGCTGGTGCAGTTGGAGGTTTTTTTTCTGGACCGGGAGGTGTCGGTTCTGGCTTTGTCAATGGAGCAATAGGAGGTGGACTAGCAGGAGCTGGTGACGCTGTGGTAGATAAATACAATGCATGCTATACGGCACCAAGTTGTGAAACAAGCGATTATGTTGAAGCAGCTGCCATACACGGAGGCATAGGACTAGCATCTGGTGCATTATTTGGTCCGGAAGGAGCAGCAATAGGCGGATTAGGAGGAGCGGCTGACGGTTTTATAGATAAGTACAATGAATGCCATCCGAATCCAAGTTGTGAAGTAAGCGATTATGTCGAAACAGCGGCCATAAAGGGAGGCGCAGGAGCATTAATTGGTTTATTAGGTGGTCCGGAAACAGCAGTAGCAGGCGGATTAGGAGGAGCTATTAGTGGTTTTATAGATAAGTACAATCAATGTCATCCGTAAAGTGGAGGGACACTGTTTCTAATTTATTTAGAAAATAGCTAGTAAGATATTTCTGAGATCAGTGATATTGTAAACATACTTTAAAGCTACGGCTAAACTGATTTCAGGGATATTTTTGTGTGTGATAATAGATATTTTATTTTGGATTTTTTGTTATGAATACTTTTACTGGCTCCTTAGTAACAGCAATTGGATTTGGATTTTGCATGTTTTTTTACAATAGATTTAAAGGTAAGAACTGGAGTATAAAAAGGACAATATTATCAACAATTATGTTTTTTATATTATATTATGCTGGAAATTTATTAGTTAAATATATGGGAATTTTATAAAGATTGCTTATATATAAAATTATAATTATTTGAATTATAATTTATTGCTCTCTCTTAAATCATTCATAAAGTAGATGAAATTTCAGTCTGGATTTTTTGTTATGCATACTTTTACTGGCTCCTTATTGGCAACGTTTATATATGGATTTTTAATGTTTTCTTACAATAGATTTAAAGGTAAGAAATGGAGTATAAAAATGGAAATATTATCAACAATTAGGTTTTTTATACTATATTATGCTGCAAATTTATTAATTGAATATACGGGAATTTTAAAATAATATAGAATTACGTTATTATCAGCATTTTATTATTTATCATAATTTATACATTTTACAAATTATATTTGATTTTTTTGCTAAATAGCATGCATCATCAGATGATTAAAGTAGTAACTCACATCCCAAAAGTTGGCTTTTTCCAGAATAAGATGGTTGTAGCGCAGGCTCTTATGCTCAAACAGTAGGCACAGGCGGTCTCGTGGGAGCCCCTTTATTAGGAGGAGGGGCTGGGTGCAGTAGCTGGTCTACCTAGAGTAGTAGGAGGCGGATTATTAGGAGCTGCTATCGGTTTGATAGATAAGTACAATCAATGCCATCCGTAAAGTGGAAGAACACTGTTTCTAATTTATTTAGAAAATAACGATAAAGATATTTCTGAGATCAGTGATATCGTAAACATACTTTAAAGCTATGGCTAAACTGATTTCAGGGATATTTTTGTTTAAGACAATAGATATTTTATTTTGGATTTTTTTGTTATGAATAATTTTACTGGCGCCTTATTGGTAACGTTTATATATGGATTTTCAATTTTTTTTACAATAGATCTAAAGGTAAGAACTGGAGTATAAAAAGGAAAATATTATCAACAATTATGTTTTTTATATTATATTATTTTGGAATTTTATTAGTTAAATATATGGGAATTTTATAAAGATTGTTTATATATAAAATTATATTTAATTAAGTTAAGTTTATTATTTGAATTATACTCTATTGCTCTCTCTCTTAAATCATTCATAAAGTAGATGAAATTTCAGTCTGGATTTTTTGTTATGCATACTTTTACTAGCTCCTTAATGACAGCAATTGGATTTGGACTTTGCATGTTTTTTTACAATAGATTTAAAGGTAAGAAATGGAGTATAAAAAGGACAATATTAACAACAATTAGGTTTTTTATATTATATTATGCTGCAAATTTATTAATTGAATATATGGGAATTTTAAAATAATATAAAATCAAGTTGTTATATTATTTTAAAAATATAATTATAAGGTGTTATTTGTAGAGTTATTTATAAAAAATAAGTTATTATTTTTATATAATATTAAACTTTAAAAAATATTTACTGATTACAGTTAGACAGAGACTTTAATATTATTATCAATATTTCTGTTTTTTATTTCCTATTTTTTTAATCTTTTTCATTATTTCAAGCATGGGTTGTTTTGAGATTATTATCTTTTGTATAAGGATTATCAATTTATAGTTTTTGAAAAGTGATTGTTTGCTTATGTATCATGATTTATTGAAAAATAGGCAACTTTTATGAAATAAAATGCCTTATTTCTCTTAGATTGTTATTCATCGTCTTGTGAGAGAGGAAGTGAGGCGATTTCTGTATCAAGGGCATCCATAAAATCGATAATAAAAGCAGCATTTGTCCCCAAATCTCTTGGCAAATAACGAGAAGCAGAACGCATATCAACAAAAGTTGTATCCCCTTCATCAGTTAAGCGTATCACGATATCCGAAATAAAACCAAGGTAAAAAGTTTTAGCTCTCGTTTCAATATAAAGCGCATTTTCTTCACCTTTAAACTCTCGTTGAGCCACAACAGGCCAATCATAGGCTGCTAAAACATTGAGAACAGATTCGCGAATACGATCAGGTGAGCCATCATAACGGCGCCCCGATATTTCTGGCCATTGTGACATCTGTAATGTTTCTTGTTCAGTCAAAACACTTTTGAGCGGTAAAGCATCGCTAGGACGTATTGTGCGAAAAAAAGCCGGCGGTTTTTGTGTATCGGTAGAAACGTCGTAAAGAGCCGGTAAGGTAAACCAAAGTCCCAAAAAGAGCATCAGTGGTGTAGCCGTTATCAACGAATAAATGATCCCTTTTAAAGCTTTCATTCCGCCTAGAGCACCATAGACCCACAAACTATGAAGTGCTTTAATAGCCAGAAAAAGAGAAATAATTACACAGCCAGTAGAGATACCTATCAAAATTATGAAATCGGTTACGTTAATGACCGAAAAACGTTGTAAAATGACTGAAAATAATAAAATAAAGAACGACAATCCGCCAAATCGAGGGGACCATACTGCTGCTCTTGAAACGAACCGAACATATCTCTTCTTCATGAAGTTTTTTCCCCTCAATTGTAAACTATAAGCCAAGTTTTTTCAGAGTGCCTATCGTACAAAAAGCTTCTGCTTATAAGAGAAAAATAAAGCACTTATTTTTGAGGTCAAGGATGCGTAATGTCTTATAAGTTTCCAGCGATTATTTTCGCACTTTATTGAAGGTAAACAGTATTTCTTCTATAGTTTATCATGTCATTGATGCGAATTTTATGGGAATGTTTGTAAATAAAAAGAAATAAACTCAAATAACAAGTTTTACAATTGTTAGCAGCATATTTTTTTAGAGCTTTACTCTTGATTTTTCTCTTCTGATTGCGGGGAGTTTTTTCTGTCAGATAATGCGTATCAAATAGGATATGATGATGTGCAATAGAGATTTCATTATATCTCAATAAAAAATTGAGGGATTTATAATCAGATAAATTTGAATTCGAATATTTGATTAATAGAGAAAAAAGATAACCATTTTGATAGGCTTCATGTATTTTGTATAGAAAGTAAGGTATTGTACAAATGAGAGCTTAGTCCGTTTTTATTCATAAAATATACGGCAGGTCGCAGATGAAAGAAAAGCTTCACTTTCTTTTTTCGCAAGGGAAGAAGGGACAAAAGTACGTAAAATAACAAACCCTTCATTCAAATTTTTAGCAACCAAAACTGAATTGGTATTTTTTTTAGGTTTTGATTTTTTGAGTTCTATGATTTGTATTGGTTTTCCAATGATAAGATCGAGTGTATTATCAGGGGCTGTTCGGTCATTAAGGCTATAGAAAATAATTCCGTCGTGTGTGTAGGCTGCTAGTGACCAAAATTGTCGTGTTTTCAAAGCTTTTAAATGAACAGGTCCATTTTCAAGGTTAAATCTACAGACTTTAAGAAGAAAGAGTGGATCAGCAGATTGCTGAATAGGGTTATCGAGCGTAAAATCGACAAATTGATAAGGGGCTCCGGATTTTTTAAGTGTTGTCCATATATTATCTTGTGCCCAATAGGGGATCAGAAAGAGAACGCAAATATGAACAATAATAGCGCCAATGATTGCAAGAAGTGCGATATAAATAAATCTAGTCACAATTTATTTGTCCTGATGGGATTTGTTCTATTGATGGCATTGTAAGCTTTTGTAATGCCGTTGCAGAGATGATTGAGGTATCGTATAAGGTAAGAATAAGCCCGAATTCTTTTTGACTAACTGTTGCAAGCCAATTGCCGGTTTGCGGTGTGGGTGAAATATTAATGCGCAATGAGCCATTATGCTCATAAATAATAGCGTTCGTGTGGAGTTCAAAAGGTATTTCTTTGGATGAAGTATAGGGTTTTAGGGATTTGTCAGCTGTATAAAGGGTAAAAAGACGGGTTTGAGGGATGGTGCCTTTGAGTAAATAATGACAGTGGGGGTGGAGTGGACGCCCTTGATTATCTTGCCAAATCTGGAATTGAATACCTTCAGTTCGTCCCAGTGAAACAATGCCTTGTTTAGCGGTGCGGGCGCGGGTATAAGGATCCATATTGGCGGTTCCCATTTGGGGATAAGCACTCCATTTTCCAATTCTAAAGAGTCCAAAATGAGGAAAGGAATTGAGCACATAATCGACACTCAGTGTTCCACATAAAATGGAAAAAGCGAAGATAAAAAAGAAAATGGTGATATTAAAAAACATCAGTGAATATCTTGAATTCAAAATGTTGAATCTCCAGTTGTTTTCATTTTCAAAGAAATTGCAGATGTTTTTTTCAGATCTTTGTTAATCAATCGCACGATATTTAATGTTTCAGGAGAAAGCGTAGAGGGTATTGGAGGAGGAACTTCAGAATCTGCATGGGAAGAAAGTACTGGAGGCTGATAAGGAAGGAGAGAATCTTTAACACCATAGAGCTGTTTGAGCATGATATTTTGATGTGCAGCAAGCATGATGCGATGCCATATCATGGCAGGAACGCCACCCCCAAAAGCACGATTCATCGGTGAAAAGTTATCATTTCCCATCCATACCGCTCCTGTATAATTGCCTGTAAAGCCAACAAACCAAGCATCACGATAAGATTGTGATGTTCCAGTTTTCCCAGCGACGAGAGTCATGGGTAGAGCAGCACGCTTACCAGATCCTCGTGTCGTGACACCCACCATCATTTGGTTCATATAAGCTGTTGATTGTTCACTCAGAACTCGGTGTAGTTTTTTTCCGTTATGTTCGAAATCCCACACGACACGACCATCAATTGTTTTGATTTGCGTAAACCCATGACGATTACCAGCTATCCCGCCATTCGCAAAGACATTAAAGCCAGTTGCTTGATCCATGGGGGTCATGTTGGAAGTGCCCAGAACCATCGTTTTGTGTGATAAAATATGCGCGTTAATCCCCATATTCTTGATGAGATCTATGATAGGTTGGGTATCGCGGTGAAGATATTGATAGGTGAGATACACAGGGACTGTATTAATAGAAAAAGCTAAAGCTGTTGCTAAATCAATTTTCCCCAAATAACGGCCAGAATTATTTTTTGGTGTCCAACCTCCCCAATTGATAGGAGCATCTAAAACGATTGTCGAGGGAGACAGTCCGTGTTCTAGTGCGGTTGCGTAAACATAAGGTTTGAATGAAGAACCAGTTTGCCGTCCGCCTTGTGTTGCTCTGTTAAATTGACTCTTTTTATAATCTTGTCCTCCAACAATTGCGCATACGGCACCGTTATTATCGAGTATAACGGTGGCAGCTTGGGTTACGCGATATTGTTGACCATACTGATGTAAATGATATGCAATTGATTCTTCTGCTGCTTTTTGAATATTCGGATCAAGGGTCGTTTGAATAATTAAACTATGGCTTGGAAGTTGATTACGCATTTTTTTGACTTCCTCGAATGCCCAATCAAGAAAATAATCTGGCTGATTATTTTCTCTTTGGGGAAGTGCCTTAGCAGGGTGGCGATGCGCATTGATAATTTGGCTCTTCGTCATAAAGCCACTATTAACAAGATTAGAAAGGACGATATTGGCACGTGTTTGAGCTGCAAAGAGATGACTATGAGGAGCATATTTTGTTGGAGCTTTAAAGAGTCCTGCTAACATAGCAGATTCACTTAAAGAGACATGACGTATGTTTTTTCCAAAATAAAATTTTGCCGCTGCGGCAATACCAAAATTGTTTCCTCCCATATAGGCTCGGTCAAGGTAAAGTTGTAAAATCTGCTTTTTGCTAAAATTTGCTTCTAGCCAAAGAGCAAGATAAGCTTCTTTGATTTTACGTGTTATGGTTCTTTCGTTTGTTAAAAATAAATTTTTAGCCAATTGTTGTGTGAGAGTTGAACCACCTTGCACCACACCTTTAGCTTGCATATTTTGTGAAATTGCCCGTGTAAGTCCTTGAAAATCAATGCCCCAATGATCAAAAAAACGACGGTCTTCTGTAGCGAGAACCGCTTTAATGACAGTGTCAGGCATTTCTTCAACGGGGACAGAGATTGCCGGCAGTGCACCACGGTGCCCAATGGAATTTCCATAGCGATCTAGAAAAAGAATGGAAAAGTTTTTAGGAGAAGACCAATCTGTTTTGGTCAGTTCAAAAACAGAAATACCCAAAATAGTGAAAAGAGTAAATCCCATCAACCCTAATGTCAGTATTTCATCGAGAACTTCAACGATAAAACGTTTCCATCCTTGAAGATGAAAATTTTGTGAGACGATTTTTGCCTTTTTCCAGAAAAAACTGTTAGCAGAATGAATGTGATAAAGCGCTGTGTCTAATCGTGCGTCTAATTCAATGAGAGCAGGACTATGGAATGGCTTACGGTGTTGCCCTTTCTTTTTTTTAAAAAAATCAAACATTTAAAGAGAGCCTATGGCAAAGCAATACAACCAAACAAATCTACAATAATTATATGGAGTAGAAGTATTTTTTTTCTATAGTTCTAACAGAGAAAGAATTTGTTTTAGAATTATTCATTTTTTGTAAGATAGTATATTAATATTTTATTATTTTATTGAATAAATTTTATTCTCATTATTAAAAATATTTTTTTGATTTTTTAAAAATTTGGAGTAATGTTAATATGTTATTCTGTAAGATAGAGGATAAATTATTTCCATTTGTGATTTTTTAATCGACCAAAAAAACCATTATTTCTTTTATCCTTTATCAAGGAAGAGAAGAGATGGGTTATTGAAATATTTATGATGAAAAAAAAATTCTTATTCGTAATAATAGCAGCTTTTTTAGAAGCAGATTCTGTTCTAGCTTCTGGGTGTGCTGAAGTAGGTAAGAAGGCTGCCGCGCAAGAGAGCGGGGTTCTCGTCCGTTCAAAACCGGTTGTTCAGGATGGAAAGGACATGTGTGCAATTGTAGTTGTTGTACCAGCCCGTAATGGTGAAAAGTTACGTCGTGTTGAGTTTTTTGTTCCTGCTGATTAGTCTTTAGCAGATGGTGTTGTGATGCGTATCTTAATCGTTGAAGATGATCGGAATCTTCACCATCAATTAGCAGAAGCTGTAAGACGTGCAGGATATGTTTCCGATAGTGCTTTCGATGGTGAAGAGGCTTATTTTTTAGGGAGCACAGAGTCTTACGACGCGGTGATACTTGATATAGGTTTACCGCAGATTGATGGTATTAGTGTTGTTGAAAAGTGGCGTCAAGAAGGGCTCTCCATGCCTGTTTTAATGCTAACGGCGCGAGACCGTTGGTCTGATAAGGTGCACGGTATTGATGCTGGAGCTGACGATTATGTTGTGAAGCCATTTCATTTGGAGGAGGTGATGGCGCGCTTGCGAGCATTAATTCGTCGCACTACGGGACATGCGACAAGTGCATTATGTTGCGGAAATGTTTTGTTGGATACAAAGACGTCTCGTGTTTTTGTGGATGGTCAATTGATTAAACTAACATCTTATGAATTCAGACTGCTTTCGTATCTCATGCATCATTGTGACAGGGTCATTTCAAGAACAGAGCTTACTGAACATCTTTATGATCAGGATTTTGATAAGGATTCGAATACGGTGGAAGTCTTTGTAGGTCGGTTACGGAAAAAGCTTGGAGTGAATTTGATTGAAACTATTCGAGGAATGGGATATCGCGTGAGAACGCGAGGTGATTAATGAATGTTTTTGAAGAGAATAATTGGTATAGGAGGTTCTTTTTTGTAATTACTCGATCTCTCAGTTTACGTGTTATGATCTTATCAACATTATGGGTTGTTATTTCTCTTTTATCGATTTCTGCAGTAAGTATTTTATTTTATAAGCGTTCGACTGAACAAAGCCTAGAGCGTATCCTTTCTGCTCAACTCTACAGTCTTATTGCAACAGTGACGGTGTCATCGGAAGGTACTTTGATAGGAGGGGCTGGGATTGATGATATTCGTTATTCTGATCCAACAACAGGATGGTATTGGGAAGTTGTTGCGATATCCCATAATTTAAAAGGAAGATTGACATCTCCCTCATTGGGAACAGGCGAGATATTTACACCAAGTGATGTTGATATACCTTTTGACAATAAATTCTTTCGCTCTTATCGGATAACGGGGAACAATGGTCAAAAGCTACAAGTGATTGAGAGTGATGTTGTTCTTGATAATAAAAATCATATTGCACGTTTTCGGCTTGTTGGGAATATCGATGAAGCTCATGCCCAGGTAAAGGAATTTAAGCGAACTTTGCAAATTTTTCTTTGGAGTTTCGGTATCGGGAGTGTTCTTATTAATATTGCTATTATTTTCTTTAGTTTTCAACCGTTGAAGCTTATTCGACGTGCATTGAATGATATTCGCGAAGGAAGAGTTCATTATGTGAATACGGATTTAGTAAGCGAAGTGATGCCGCTTGTACAAGAGATGAATGCTCTCATTAATAATAATCAGCGTATTATCGAGCGATTTCGCACACAGGTTGGTAATCTCGCGCATTCATTGAAGACGCCTCTATCCGTGATTATGAATGAGACAGATAAGATGCGCGGAGAAAAGGCTAGTTTGTTGAGAGAGCAAACGCAAATAATGCAAGCTCAAATCAATCATTATCTTCAGCGTGCGCGGATTGCAGCACAATGCGATAGTGTTGTCTATCATACGTCTGTTCGCAGTGTGCTTGAACGCTTGGTACGGGTTATGAAAAAGCTTAATCCTGAAAAACAAATTCAATTTATTATGGATGTTGATGATATTGTTTTTTCTGGAGAGAAGGAAGATTTAGAAGAAATTATAGGGAATTTGATTGAAAATGCTACTCAGTGGTCTCGCGCAAAGGTTTTGATCTCTTGTTGTTTAGAAGAAAATGCTGAAGAAACAGAATATTTTAGTATCTTTGTAGAAGATGATGGTCCTGGTTTAACAGAAGACAAAATTGATGAAGCATTAAAAAGAGGGCGGCGGTTTAATGAAAGTAAACTAGGGTCAGGCTTAGGGTTAGCAATTGTTTCAGATATGGTCAGTGAATATGGTGGCAATCTCTTTTTATCACGTTCTGATTTGGGTGGGTTGTATGCAAAAGTTTTATTACCTAAGATGGGAGAATAACATATTTTCTCCTTAAGCAAGAAATGTCTATAAAGTTTGTAAAGCAGTATTTTCAGATAATACATCAAAGAGTAGGGAAACATTGTTTTTAGTTTCTTTGTTTAATTGATGTATATAATAGATTTTATAATATTCTCCATGAAAAAATGAATTTTTATTAATTCACATCACTTTTCTCATGAAGAGGATAAAATGTAAGCGAGTTATTCTCTGTTCGTATTGGAAAAAAACGATATGCTCTTATTAATTTTTGCAGCATTTTTTCTGATTTTTCTGGCAAGTGTTCTTTTTCTTTCACTACGTTTTGACGATGAGATAAAAAAAGAATGGAAAGTTCAAACCGTGGATGGTTACAGAAGCCATAAGCGTATGATTGAGTTTAACAAGCTTTATATGCATTATAAAAAAAGAAATATTCTTAAGGCTTTAAGTATCTTATTTGTTCTCCTTATGACATGGAATATTTATGGGCTGACAGGCAATCCAGAAGTGAAAAGTTATTTTTTTAGCGAATTAATGGATAAGGATCCTCAAACTCTTAGTAAGCAAGAAAAGCTTATTCGTTTACAAGTGCTTTTTTTCCGTGCACCTCATGATGGCAAGCTAGCAGATGCGTTAGCGGTAGGGTATCTCGAAGAAAGCCTTTTTCAAGAAGCAGTGAATACTTATTTAGATGCACTTCGTTTGAATGGAGAAACAGCTCCAAGGCTTGTAGGATACGGTTTAGCATTGGTTGGTTATGAAGGGGGAGTGATAACGCAAGAAGCGCAAAATGCTTTTCAAAAAGCAGCAGATTTAGCGCCAACAGATTTTTATCCACGTTTATTGTTGGCCGATGCATTGCATCAAGCAGGAAAAACTGCGCAGGCAGTACAATTTTTACAAAGCTTTCTTGATACAATGCCTGAAAATTTTTCAGGACAATCACGTGTTAAAAAAATGATGATTCAGTTACGTGATTTATCGAGTGAGCATACAAAGAAAAGAAATCTTGCACCTATGTAGAAGATGTGCAAAGCTCTTAAAAAATAAAATATTGATACTTAATTATAACGTATTTAAAATTTTTTCGCAGAGTGTCTATGAACAGTCAATCTTTAAAGAATTCTGCCTCATGGAAGGTTATTTTAGAGCAGCGAAAAAAAAAGCGCTTACTGATCATATTATTATGTTGTTTGGTTATGACAATTGCAGCAAGTCTCATAGTGTATGCAATGCGTCATGCGGTCAGTTTTTTTAGAATGCCCTCTGAAATTACAAGAGAAGATATTTTAACGGAGCGCCCTTTGCGTTTGGGTGGCTTTGTTGAAAAGGGAACTGTTCAATATGTTGGAGAGAGAGGCGTTGTTTTTTTTGTAACGGATAACAAAAAACATGAAAAAGTAGTTTTCAATGGTGCCTTACCGGATCTTTTTCGTGAAGGTCAGGGGGTGATCGTAGAAGGGCATTTCGATAAACAGGGCTTTTTTATAGGGATGCGTATTTTAGCAAAACATGATGAAACTTATATGCCTAAAGAAACAGCTGATCGTTTGAAAAAACATTACATTATGGAGAAATAATTCGATTGTGCTTGTCGAACTGGGTCATATTTTTTTAGCTGCAGCATTTTCAGTAAGCTTATTAGGGGCATTTTTACCTGCTTTAGGTTTTTGGTGGAGAGAGCGTTTGTTAATGCAAACAGTTGTTCCTCTAACATATATTACTTTTACATTACTGCTTTTATCTTTTTTAGTGATAATTTATGCTTATGTCGTATCTGATTTTTCTGTTTTGAACGTTGTTGAGAATTCTCATTCAGAAAAACCGATGCTCTATAAAATTACAGGTGTTTGGGGCAACCACGAAGGCTCTATGTTGTTATGGGTTTTAAGTCTTGCTTTTTTTAGCGCATTGATGGCTTTTTTTAGCCAACATTTGCCAGAAGATTTTAAGACGCTTGTTTTAATTTGCCAAAGTTGGATTACAACTGCTTTTCTTTTATTTATTCTTTTTGTATCCAATCCATTTTTACGTGTAAATCCACCAGCATTGCAGGGAAATGGTCTCAATCCTCTTTTACAAGATATCGCATTAGCAATTCATCCACCGCTACTTTATTTAGGTTATGTCGGTTTTTCACTTTGTTTTTCTTTTGCCGTTGCGGCATTGATTATGGGACATGTTGATAGAATTTGGGCGCGTGGGATTCGTCCGTGGCTTTTACTTGCTTGGTGTTTTTTGACATTGGGTATTATGGTTGGCTCTTATTGGGCTTATTATGAGCTAGGATGGGGGGGGTATTGGTTTTGGGATCCTGTTGAAAATGTTTCGTTTATGCCGTGGCTTTCAGGAACGGCTCTTTTACATTCTGCTCTTGTTCTCGAAAAACGAGAAATATTGAAAAGTTGGACTCTGTTTTTAGCGCTGCTTACTTTTTCCCTTTCTCTGATGGGAACTTTTCTTGTGCGTTCTGGGCTTTTAGTTTCTGTTCATAGTTTTGCTGTTGATCCAGCACGCGGGCAAGCAATTCTTGCTCTTTTATTTTTTTTTACGGGAGCTGCTTTTCTTCTTTTTGCTTTGCGTACCCCTATTTTAAAAACAGAAAGATTTTTTCAACCAATTTCACGTGAAGGGTTTATTGTTTTAAATAACTTGTTACTGACAACAATAACAGCAACAGTATTGATTGGTACGCTTTATCCTTATTTTATTGAGATATTAACAGGGCAAAAAATTTCTGTAGGGGCTGCTTTTTTTAATCTTACCTGTGGACCGCTAATGGTTTTGCTGTTGTTGTTTGTTCCATTTGGGACAATGATGGCATGGAAACGCGGTGATTTTCTTGCAGTTTTTGAACGCTTGTGGTTTGTTTTTGTATTGGTTGGTATCGTCTGTTTTATAATATTCTATGCGACATCTGTGCGTGATATTTTTGCAGTTTTAGGGATTGGGCTTTCAGCGTTTGTTTTTTTAGGCAGTTTAGCGGATCTATGGGGAAAGAGTGGATATGGTAAGAGAGCTTTTTCAGTACGCGTTAAGAGATTTCTTGGATTGCCATGGTCTACTTTTGGTGCAGCAATAGCACATATGGGATTAGGCGTTACATTATTTGGTATTGTTTGCGTGGCAAGTTTTGGGCAAGAACGTATTTTAATCATGAACGTAGGGGATAGGGTGACGATAGCGGATAAAACGCTTCATTTTGATGCAGTGCATGATGGTGTTGGTTCGAATTATTCGACAATGGAATTTTATTTTAAAATATATGAAAATAAAAACATTGTGGGTCATGTAACAGCCTCAAAGCGATTTTATTCAAGCCAAAATACATCAACAACAGAAGTTGGTCTTAAAAATCGTGGCTTATCGCAGCTATATATTATACCGGGACATATCGATAATCGGGGTCTCGTTGTGCACGTATGGTGGAAGCCTTATGTAATATGTATTTGGTTAGGGGCATTCATGATGGCTATGGGGGGATGTCTTTCTCTTCTGGGGTATTGGTTTCGCATTGGCATGTACAATAGGGTAGTGCTTGCTTTAAATTTTTGGAAAAGACATTGAGATGAAAAAAATTCTTTGGATTGTATTTTTTTTAATTGCAACGTTTCCTTTTCGATTAGCAATAGCAGTAGAGCCGGATGAGATTTTAAAGGATAAGATTCTTGAAGCGCGAGCACGCCATATTTCATCGCATTTACGTTGTCCGGTTTGTCAAAATCAATCAATTGATGATTCAGATGCTGCTTTAGCACGTGATTTACGGCTTTTAATTCGGGAAAGGCTAAAAATGGGCTATAGTAATCAGCAAGTCACTGACTTTCTTGTTGAGCGATATGGTGAATTTATTCTCTTGAAACCACCATTGAATAAGATAACTTGGTTTTTATGGTTCTCGCCTTTGATCATTATTATCATTGGCATAAGTATCATATTTTTCCACTTCAAACGGAATAATCATGCGTTATGTGAATGAAAAAGAACAGTCAAAAATGTCATTGCATTAAAAAAAATGTTACATAAAAGAAAAAATCAGATCATCTGCAATGAGCAGACAATCTTATTGTAATTATATTAGGGAATACTGAAACCTTACAAAACTTTAATAATTTAGACAGAAAATGGTAAGGTCTGGTATTTTATAAGTGATCGGAATTGAAATAAAGGTATGATTGAATAGGAGCATAGAATAAATGGTTAAAAAGGCTTTCTTTAAAACATTTGTCGCAGTGAGTTTTTCTGCGATATTGGAAAGTGCACTGTTTTTTAGTGGATGTACATCAAGCTTGTGGATGACAAAGGCTCATGCAAGTTCTGTATTTACTTCGTTAATGCAACAACAGGGATTTGCCGATATTGTTGCTCAAGTGAAACCAGCCGTTGTGGCAGTACAAGTAAAGAGCAATAAAAAGAAAGAAGATAGGTTCTTTAGCAACTTTTTTAGTGGTCCAGGACTTGATCAATTACCAGATCAGCATCCTTTAAAAAGATTTTTTAAAGAGTTTTATGATTTTGATAAACCTAAAAATAAATTTCCGCACCAATCGCAGAGACTCCGTCCTGTTGCTTTTGGATCGGGTTTTTTTATTTCATCTGATGGTTACATTGTGACCAATGATCATGTGATTTCTGACGGAACAAGTTATACTGTTGTTCTTGATGATGGTACAGAATTGAACGCAAAGCTCATTGGGAAAGACCCAAAAACCGACCTTGCCGTATTAAAAGTGAATGATAAAAGAAAATTTTCTTATGTTGATTTTGGTGATGATTCAAAGCTTCGTGTTGGGGATTGGGTTGTTGCCATTGGGAATCCATTTGGTCTTGGTGGAACTGTGACAGCAGGTATTGTTTCTGCACGTGGACGTGATATTGGCACTGGTGTGTACGATGATTTTATTCAGATTGATGCTGCTGTTAATAGAGGAAACTCTGGTGGTCCAACGTTTGATCTTAATGGAAAGGTTGTTGGGGTTAATACAGCAATTTTTTCTCCTTCTGGAGGAAATGTTGGGATTGCTTTTGCTATTCCAGCAGCGACTGTAAAACAGGTTGTACAACAACTTATTGAAAAAGGTTCAGTTCAACGTGGTTGGTTAGGTGTTCAGATTCAGCCGGTAACAAAGGAGATTTCCGATTCAATAGGATTGAAAGAAGCCAAAGGTGCTTTGGTTACTGATCCGTTAAAAGGACCGGCAGAAAAGGCTGGTATTAAAGCGGGTGATGTAATTATTTCAGTGAATAATGAAAAAGTTGCTGATGCGCGTGAGCTGGCGAAACGTATTGCAAATATTAAACCAGGAGAAATGGTAACCATAGGGATTTGGAGATCAGGTAAGGAGGAGAGTATAAAGGTTAAACTCGCTTCAATGTCTGAAGATGAAAGTAAGAAAGAGACTTCAAAATATTCAAATGGACAGAGTGATTTAGATGAAACATTGGAAGATTATGGTTTGATTGTTATGCCTTCTGATGATGGTGTAGGGGTTGTCGTAACGGATGTCGATACCGATTCAGATGCTGCAGATAAAGGGATACGCCCTGGTGATATCATTGTGACAGTAAATAATAAACCAGTTAAACGAGTCTCTGATATTATTAACACAATCAAAAATGCTCAGCAGTTAGGACGAAAGGCTATACTCTTACAAGTGCGAACAAATGATCAAAATCGTTTTGTTGCTCTTCCAATTTTCAAAAAATAAGGCTTTAGTTGTAGGACAAATGTTTATTAAACATTTGTCCTACAACATAATAAAATAATGGAGATACGTTTTATGAAGATACTCGTTATTGAAGATGATCATGAGACGGGGCATTATCTCGAAAAAGCATTTTTGGAAGTAGGGCATTCTGTTGATGTTGCTTATGATGGGGATACGGGATATGCTTTAGCAACCACGGAAAATTATGACGTTATGGTTGTTGACCGAATGCTTTTGCATCGTGATGGTCTTTCTATTATTGCTGAATTGCGCGCTAAAGGCAATGAAACACCGGTTCTTATTCTGTCTGCTTTAGGGCAAGTTAATGATCGTGTAACGGGGCTGCGTGCAGGGGGAGATGATTATTTGACAAAGCCTTATGCTTTTTCTGAACTTCTTGCGCGTGTTGAAGTTTTACAACGGCGGAAAAATCCTAAAGAAGCAGAAACTGTTTACTGTGTAGGTAATCTTGAGCTTGATCGGTTAGCACATACGGTAAAACGAGGTGATAGAAACATTCTATTGCAACCACGAGAGTTTCGTTTACTTGAATATTTGATGCGTTATGCGGGGCAGGTTGTTACACGCACTATGCTTTTGGAAAACGTTTGGAATTACCATTTTGATCCACAAACGAATGTCATTGATGTCCATATCTCTCGTTTGAGAGCCAAAATTGAAAAAGATTTTGATGTTCCCCTTCTCCATACAGTGCGTGGAGCTGGATATATGCTGAAAGTACCAGATAACAAAGCATGAATCGTTTGATTAATATAATGCGCACGACGGCGCTAAGGCTTTCAGCACTTTACATTTTATTGTTTGGATTGGTGGCAACAGGACTTTCTATTTATATGACGGCATTTTCTGCTTCATTGTTAACAGAGCAAACTGAACAGGCTTTACATGAAGAATTAAAATATATTGAAAATGCTTATAATTATGGGGGATTATCCTTATTAATGCGCACTATTGATTATCGTTCAAGACAACCAGGAGCATTTCTTTATCTTGTTACAGATTCTATGGGGCGTATTTTAGCTGGAAATGTAGCACGTATTGAATTAGGTCTTTTGAATCAGAGTGGTTTTATTTCTACCTCTTTTTTGTATTCCCGTTTTGGAGAACATGGCAAAACAAGTGAACATCGCGCTTTGGCAGTTATTGTTGATTTACCTAATGCTATGAAGATTCTTATAGGACGTGATTTGGATGAGCCAGAACGTTTTGCTGTTGTTATTCGCAAAGCTGTGATCATTGCACTTGCTGCAATGGTTGGAGGCGCTTTACTCATATGGTTTTTTGTTGGCAGGAGAGCTTTACAAAGGATTGATCATGTAACGGCTGCATCACAGCGCTTGATGGATGGTGATTTCAGTGGGCGTTTACCTGTTTCTGGAGTAGGGGATGAGTTTGATCGATTGTCAACCAATCTTAATGTTATGTTAGACCGCATTGAAGAGTTAAATATTGGTTTACGTCAAGTATCAGATAATATTGCTCATGATCTGAAAACGCCGTTAACGCGTCTTAGAAATCGCGCTGAAGAAGCGCTTTCAGGAAATAAGACAAAGCTTGAATATCGTCAGGTCCTTGATAGGGTTATTGCAGAATCAGATCAACTTATTTGTACGTTCAATGCGATTTTAATGATTTCACGTATTGAGGCCAGCAGTGCAATTGAACATCTTGAAATGATTAATATGAAACTGATCCTTGAGGATGCTGTTGAGCTTTACGAACCTTTTGCTGAAGAGTCAGGTGTTTTACTTCAGTTGGGAGATATATTTGATAAAGAGCTAAAATTGAATCGTGAGCTTGTTGCGCAATCAATTTTTAATCTTATAGATAATGCAATTAAATATGCGCCTAAAGGTGGAAGGCAAGCGAAGGTTTGCTTATCAATGGAATATCGTGATGAACATTTATTAGTTGTTGTGAGCGATAATGGACCAGGAATAGCAGAGGATAAACGTGAAAAAGTGACAGAACGATTTGTTCGTCTTGAAGAAAGCCGCACACAACCTGGGTTTGGGATTGGTTTAAGTATAGCAAAAGCGGTTATGAAGCTTCACGGGGGTGAATTGTTACTTGAAAATGCAAATCCAGGGCTTAGGGCTATTTTGTTATTTCCTTAAAGATATTTTTCTTCACTTTTCATACGTAACAACTATTTTAAAAGTATAAAGCAATAGAAAGGAAAGCAAAATGCTTTTCAAGGGAGCAGAGACGAAACAAGCTTTTTTAAAAACACAGCTTCTCCCTTTATGTCCTCTCGATAAAAGTGGTTCCCAATGGTTAAAAGACATGGAAGAACAAGCAAGGAAAGAAGGTTTAGAATCGCTTGTTTCCATCATTTCAGAGAGTGGAACGCAGATTGATTTTATCAGTTCGGTTATGACCTTATCTCCTTTTTTGCGTGAGGTTTTAATTGCCAACCCATCATATCTTAGTGCTTTATTAAATGTTGATATAGAAACAAAGCTGAGCGAAATTATAGATGATATTACAGCTATTGATGAGGATGAAGCTATAAATGAAACTTCATTGATGGCTGCTTTAAGGCGCAAAAAACGAGAAGCGCATGTTCTTATTGCTTTAGCTGATTTGGGTGGTGTTTTTACTTACGAAGTTTCATGTGCTTGGTTGACACGTTTGGGCGAAGCAGCATTAAGTGTAGCACTACGTTTTCTATTAAGAGAAGCGCATGATCATGGTAAGATCAATTTATTAAGCCGTGAGAATCCAGAAAAAGACTGTGGTTTAATTATTTTAGGGATGGGAAAGTTAGGAGCAGGGGAACTTAATTATTCTTCTGATATTGATCTTATTGTTTTCATTGATGAAACATCACCTCATATTGGTAATCTTTCTGAAAGTGTTGACGTATTTTCTAAAATGGTACGCCGATTAATCCGTATCATTCAAGAACGCACTGCGGAAGGATATGTTTTTCGTCTTGATTTTCGTCTTCGTCCAGATCCAGGTTCAACCCCTTTGGCCTTACCAGTAAGGACTGCATTGCGTTATTACGAAGGGCGTGGGCAAAATTGGGAACGAGCAGCCATGATTAAAGCACGTCCAGTTGCTGGTGATAAGAGGGCAGGTTTTAACTTTCTCAAAGAGCTTTTTCCCTATGTGTGGCGGAAATATTTAGATTATGCTGCTATTGCTGATATTCATTCGATCAAACGTCAAATTCATGCGCATAAAAATTACGGTCAAATTGCAGCTTATGGGCATAATATAAAGTTAGGTCGTGGTGGTATTCGTGAGATTGAGTTTTTTGTTCAGACACAGCAGCTCATTGCTGGTGGACGTTTTCCTCAATTACGTGGACGTCAGACAGTTGCAATGTTAGCAGAACTTCACACGCTTGGTTGGATCAGTGAGAAAACGAGAAATAGCCTTATAAAAAGTTATGCATTTCTTCGAAATGTGGAACATCGTATTCAAATGCTTTTCGATGAACAAACACATCTTCTTCCAAATGATACAGCTCAATTCACGAGTGTTGCCTATTTAATGGGTTATCAAGACAGGAGCAGTTTTATCCGTGATTTATTAAAAACACTTCAGGTTGTTGAAAAACATTATGCTGCACTGTTTGAGAATGAGCAAGAACTTGGTTTAGAAATTGGTAATTTAGTTTTTACCGGTGAAGAAGATGATCCGGAGACATTAATAACGTTAAGCCGTTTAGGCTTCGAAAGAGCAAGTGATATTTGTCGTATTATGCGCACGCTCCATTTTGGTCGTTATAAAGCAACGCAATCAGCCGAAGCACGCGAGAGATTAACGGAATTAACACCAGCTCTTTTGAAAGCTTTTGGTGGGACAAAACGAGCTGATGAGGCGATGTTGCGTTTTGATGGTTTTTTACAGGGCTTACCTTCAGGAATTCAGCTTTTTAGTCTTTTGCAGTCTAATCCCTCTCTTTTGGATATGCTTGTCCTTATTATGGGTGCTGCTCCACGTCTTGCAGAAATTATTACACGCAGATCCCATGTTTTTGATGGAATGTTAGATCCGAATATTCTTTCAGAATTACCGACCAAAACGTACTTAGAAAAACGGCTTGAATATTTTCTTGAAAATGTTCTTTCTTATGAGGAAATTCTTGACCATTTAAGGATTTTTGCAGATGAACAACGTTTTTTGATTGGTATTCGAATTTTAAACGGTACAATTACAGGAGAAAGAGCGGGTTTTGCTTTTACTGCGCTTGCTGATCTTATGATTACAAAAACATTTGCTACTGTTCAAGAGGAATTTTCTCGTCTTCATGGTCGTATTAAAGGGGGGCGTGTTGGCATATTGGGTATGGGGAAGCTTGGAAGTCGCGAATTAACAGCAGATTCCGATGTTGACCTCGTTTTGCTTTATGAACACGATGATGATGCAGAAATATCTGATGGAGAAAAGCCTCTTTATATCTCTCAATATTATACGCGTTTAGCACAACGCCTCGTTTCTGCTTTATCCACTCTTACAAGCCAAGGTATTCTTTATGTCGTTGATTTAAGGTTACGGCCATTAGGCAATAAAGGACCTATTGCTGTTTCTTTTCCATTTTTTAAAAAGTATTATCGCCAAGAAGCATGGATATGGGAATATCTTGCTTTAACAAGGGCTCGAGGCATTGCAGGAGACCCTGATTTTTTACAAAAGCTAGAAAATGAAGTGTGTGCAATTATTGCTATTTCTCGTGATAAGAAGGAAGTTGCAAAAGAAGTATGTGAAATGCGTGCCTTGATTGCAAAAGAAAAGCCGCCAAAAAATCAATGGGATTTAAAAACGATGTCTGGTGGCATTATGGATTTGGAGTTTATTGCTCAATTTTCTCTTATTACGCATGTCATTGAGTTTCAAATTGGAGCGACGACAGCGGATATTTTAGATCACTTACCAAACAGTTTTCTTAATCAGTCATGTATTGCTGATTTACATTATGCCTATCGTCTTTATACAAATTTGAGTCAAATTATACGGCTTTGCTTAAATGATTCTCTTGATCCCAATGACATGCCACCTGGATTAAGTGACCTTTTGTTGAATAGTGTTGGGGAACCTGATTTGCTTCGTGTGGAAAAATTAATTGCAGAAACTGGGCAATTGGTCTGTTCAGTTTTTACAAAAATCATGAAATATTAAAATAATTCTATAAGAATAAATAAAAATTATTAATTCCATTTTTATATATTAATTTTTGTCTTTCATTTCATAGACGCTTGAGAGGGTTAGAGTGAAGTTCTCTACTGTTTTTTCAAGTGTGATGAAAAAATTCTCCATTCTAGGTATCATTCTTTATACAAAAAGCGGTGAGTGATTAATTTAGTGAATCATATTTTTTATGAGCGGTATCTCATTTTTTCAAAAAATTGACATTATAATTATTTATATAATTCTAGGTAATAATGATCAATATGAAGCTATAAAAGCTACTATAGATTAATAGCTTCTGGAAATTATAAATAATATTTAAGCTTTATTTAAAACTAATTTTAATTTTTTAACTGTGTCATTTTTGCTATAGATTTTTTCAAAAAATTGTGAAACGATTTATCATTATTTATGTATCACATTAGCTTTTAGGGGAGCAATTATGATTACAAAGTATTTAGCCTCAACATCTATATTTTCTTTAATTTCAATTTCTGTAGTACAGGCGTCGGATATCGTTATTCCTGAACAACCTGTTCCTGTTATTCCAGCACCTGCTTTGTCTTGGACAGGATTTTATCTTGGAGGACAGATTGGTAACTTTTCAGGTAAAACAACTGCAAGTTATTTAAAACATGAGACAGGGATATGGAATCCAATTGGAAAGGAGAATTTACCTAAACTTTCTGGTTTTATCGGGGGAGTTTATGCAGGTTCCAATATTGATATCGATAATAGTTTTATTATAGGTATTGATACAGATATTATGTGGTTTGGTAAAAAGAATTCTAAAGATGTCAATCTACCGAAAAAAAGTTCAACTGAAGAAACACCAAAACTTGTAGAAAAAACAAGTCTAACAAGAGATTTGCATGAGGAGGATTCGACAACACCTATTAAAGCTGTACGTCATACTTTAAAACAAAAATGGGCTGGTGCTACACGGGTGAGAGTTGGTTTTGCGATTGAGCGTATGATGCCTTATATTTCTGGAGGGATTGCTTATACGCAGCTTCAGAATATTTTTGCGGCAGTAGCTGATAGCAAAAATGGAGAAGTTGATTTTTCTGATTGGTTGCATGATGAAAAAAAGACCATGATTGGTTATACCCTTGGAGGTGGTATTGATTTTGCAATGACTGATAATATTATTGTACGTGCAGAATATCGTTATTCAGATTTTGGCAAAAAGAAGTTCATACAGGATAAATTTGAAATGGGCTACAAGACAAATGATTTTCGTGTGGGTGTAGCTTATAAATTTTAATTTTTTGCAGAATTAAACACTTCAAAAGTCTCATTTTCGAATGAGGCTTTTATTTTTCAGATATGTTCTAGTAAATATCCTTTACTCAAAAGAGCTACTATTTTATTCGAACAATACTTTGATTTGTAAACATAAATTACTTTTTGTCATGTTGAGTGAGAGACCCAAGTGTCATAAGATTTTCTCATTTTAAACCTATACCATATTGAACCGATCAAAACCATGTCTTTTGCACGTCAAAAAGAGGGGGCGTCGTGAGATAAAAACATTAAAGAAAGAATAAAAATGCTTCTTATGAACCATTTTAAGTGCTAAAGGCTGTCGCTACATTAGGGGGTGGCAAAGTGTGAGATTTTGATACTAGCTTGCTTTTCCATAAACGTGAAGATGGTGTTGCTAAATGGACTTAACATTACATCATTCATAGGTACCGTCGGGAAATGGGTTTGGGTGCTTTAAAAGATGCTTTTTTAAACCAACATGTGAATTGGCAAGCTAATGGCATTTTATTTTATTTGAAAGATTTTTCATACAATCAACTTTTCTGTTTTGCGGTATCGTAAAATATTTTATTTAATAACAAAAAGCTCGCAAAAAAATTCTAAAGAACGTAAAATTACATCCGCAATATAATTCAATAATAAAATAATTATAAAGAGTATTATAAAGTGATTTATAGGAAAAAATAGAGAGAAAATTAGGAATTTATTGAGACATAAAAAACATTATTACCTATGTCTGTTATCGAAATATAATCTATTATTTTCCTAATTTTTTAATGTACGATAATAAATTTCGAGTGAAATAGTAATGGATCATTTCAAATCTATTTACGATAAATCAATCAACATCATTTGTTTATGAATCACAAGTAGGTTGGGTTATTTAAATTATATACTTTAGTTATTATTTGGCTTTTTTAGCCATTGATTTTCAGGTATAGAAGCTGAATGAGCTTCTCTATTATTCTATAAAATATCATCATTGTAATAATATAAGGATTTTAGGCATTAGATGCTTTTGGAGGAGTGGATGATGAAATTCAAAGCAGGGTTTATGTGTAGAGCTTTGTGAAGTAAATCACATGCGCAATTAGCAGCTGGAACCCGTGAGACAAGAATCCGAATTATTTATAAATCAGATGTGGTAGAATTTTCGTCCTTTAGAGCGGGAAGGAAGAAAACCGATAAGTTTGTAAAAAGCTAGTCACATAAGTGGGGCAGCAGATGGAACTGTCTGAGAAAAATTGATCTATTGACAGAGAAGGTGAAACTTTATCTTTTAAGGAGAAAAAGGGAAATAAGAATTATGATTTCCAAAGGGATGTGAAATAAAAATGTTTTTATTTTTGGTTGTTTGGGCAACTATGAAGGTGTTTAAAGATTAATTTTTTCAGTACATGCAATCTCGTTTTTGGGGTTGATAATGCTATAACGTTGTAATTGGCAATGCCATTGATTTTGTAAGCGTTCAATGGAAAATAAATTAAAGCCTGCGGGCGGTTTTTTATCACCAAAAGCTTGTGATGCGGAAGGAACACCAACAATAGGAATTTTTTTAATTGGTCCTTCAATGTAATTCAATGTGGGTAAATGAGTATGTCCGTGAAGAATAAGCTCACAACCGTGGTATTTGATAATGTCTAGAAAACGTTTTATATCCCGTAGTTTTTTATGCCAAGACGTTGCCTTTGGAAAGGGGGGGTGGTGAATCATGACGACACGAAAAAGGTTGCGCTGTGCTGCTTCCTTTAAAAAGAGCGGTAAAGTTTGCGCTTGCATTTTACCAAAATAGCCAGAAGCTTGAAAAGGCAATGTCGCAATGGCTGAAGAAGCTGCTATGATGGCAACATCTTTGCGAATGCGCATATAAGGAAAGGCACTTTTTTGAGGGATGTCACCTGTAATCCAAGGTTTAAAGAGAGTGCATGCTTTTTGTAAAGCGCCCCGGACATAGGCATCGTGATTTCCAAATGTCAAAGAAATATCTTGAGGTTTTCCTAGGTTAAGTAGCCAACGATGAGCTTGTACAAATTCTTTATCGAGAGCAAGATTTACAAGATCACCAGAGATCACAAGGTGATCAGGTTTTGTTTTGTTCAAGGCATCTATTAAAGTTTCTAGGACATCTGTTGCCATCTGACTCTTACGTTTTTTTTGCCAGTTCAGATAACCGGTAAGACGTTTCCCAGAAAGTTCAAAAAGGGAAGGTTGCGGGAGAGGGGAAAGATGTACATCCGATATATGGGCAAGATAAAACATAAAAGCTCGTAAAGTATTAAAAACGATTTAAAGAATAAACATAAGATAAGTTAGTGCTTAAAGGCAAGAAAGATTGTAAAATGAAAATTAGCTTGCAAAAAAGAATGTCTCAAGCGGAATGTTCCAAATAGAATATCCCTAATAAAATATCATTGTGTTGTAGATTCACATATTTGTAAAAAAAACATTTCTCAATGCGTTTGAGCTAATTTCACGATGGTACTCGATATTATAATGGAAAGCTTCTGTGAACTATATAGGGCTTACTGTACACTACCATCTCTACACTTATACAAGGTGCAAATAAAAAACATCATACTATTTTCCCCCAATTTTATGAAAATCCTTGCTTTGCTTTAAGAGGATTCATAAGAGGTATTTCACTCTTTTCTTCAATGGTTTCTATCCATACAGCATCCCTTCTAATAATACGCAAGAGAATGTTTTTTATTGTTTTAATATGAGGATATTGGAAATAAGGAGAATTCCACTGTATTTTGAGTTATAAATCAATACGTTATCTAATTACAAAAGACAAGTAAATACGTAAAAAGATAAGCTGAATTTTAAAACTATTATACGAAATCTCAGACTTTTTAACGGCCTTCATAATACCACATGCTGCTCAACAGTAAAAGGCAAGCAAGTAGTGCAAAAAAACCAGAAAATATCGAAAAATAAAAGGTATTGATTAAACGGGTTTCTGTTGCTTCTTTCAGAACAATTGAATGTGCTGGGGAAGAGGACGGACTTGTTTTTGATTGAATCAGCTTAAATGGAGGAAGATGAATGTTTTCTTTTCCTTCAGGGTGTAAACGTCCGATGTAGCCACCAGTGTGCTTAATAATGGGGGCTAGTTTTTCTTGTGTTGAAATCAAGTCAAACAACTCAAGATTATCGAGCATCCCTACAGAAGAAAGTATTGTTAAACCGCCATTTTTAATGTTAAAAATTCCTGTCTCATCAGTGGTCACAGTTGCAGTAAAAAGGCCTTCTTTCTCTTTGGTCAGAGTAATATTTTCTTTTTTTCCAGAGGGAAAGATTATTTCAGCGGGTTCTGGATGGTCTTTTAGAGTTTGGCGGCGAATTGTTAAATGATGATGGCTGCTAGTCGCACTTAATTTTTCTTCCTCAAGTTCTGGTTCTTTCATGAGCCAATGGGCAATACGACGATAAAGAGCAGCATAAGGACCACCGCCTTCGAAACCTCGTGCCCAAAGCCAACTTTCATCAGAAAGCAACATGCCCACACGTCCTTTATCAACATGGGAGAGAAGTAAAAGTGGTTGTTCATCCGCTCCTTTCATGAGGGCGATTCCGTTATTTATGTTTTGAATAGCAATTTGTCGCAACCATTGCCCCCATTGAGAAGCGGGAAGGTTAAGTGTTGCAAGACCCCTTGTGACAGGATGGCGCTCACCTTCTTTGGTTAATGTGGGGCGAAAAGGTTTTTCAATAATAGTTCCATTGGGCAATGCCGGTAGAATGCTTATTAAAGGTGTTTTCGCAAGTGAGTTTTTTTGGGTAAATTCAGGTCCTGTTACCATCAACAATGCACCCCCCTTTTGTACATATTGGGCGATATAATCATAATAGATTAAGGGGAGAACAGTAGAGTGCTGGTAGCCATCAAGGATGATGAGATCAAAGTTATTAATTTCTTCAACAAAGAGTTTTCTTGTGGGAAAGACCACTAAGGATAATTGGCTTGAGGGCGTATTATCTGCTTTGGTGGGGGGACGCAAAATAGTAAAGTGAACAAGATCAATATTGGAGTCACCTTTCAAAAGGTCTCGCCATGTCCGTTCTCCATTATAAGGAGCACCTGAAATAAGAAGAACGCGTAAATTTTCTCTGATTCCTTCAATAATTGTTATGGCGCGGTTGTTTTCCAAGCTTAGTTCACCTTTGTGTGGATCAGTTATAACTTGGATAATATTTTTTTCAGCATGAGGAAGGGTAATTTCAGTTTGAAAAATCACGCCAGGAGTTACAGAATAATGGCCAATGTCTTGTCCATTGACGCTTAGTGTAATATTTGCTTTCTCTGATATTGTTTTTTTGGCGGGGCCTTTATCTTCTACCAAAATGGAGAGCGTTTGTGGTTTGTTGACAAGGGCAAAGCGTGGAGGAGAAATAAACTTGATTTGGCGATCAAATTCATCTGAGTATCCTGTAATCAGGGCATTGAGAGGTGCTTCATGATGAAGGTCTGATAGGTCAGGGATGTCATGCACTTGTCCATCGGTGATAAAAATGGTTCCTGCATAACGAGAGAACGGTACATCAGATAGTGCTTGTGTTAAAGCTTCAAACAAATTCGTTGAGGGTGCATATCGATTATCAGCAAGTTTCCCAGCTTCAATAAAGCGTGGTTCAAATTGTGGATAATGCGCCAGTGTTTCGACTAATTGCCTGCGCGCTTCATCACTATCATTTGTACGTGTTCCAAATGATTGGCTTTTGCTGCGGTCAATGACAATGCCTACTGTGCTTTTCAGTGGTTCGCGCTGTTCTTTTATGATCATTGGATTGAGCAAAGCAAGGATAAGGGCGCTTAATGCCATCAGACGAAATAAAGAACCTTGCCGTAGCGTAACAAGACCAACAACGACAAAAAGAATCGATATTCCGCTTAAGAGCAGAATCCAAAAGAGTGGTAAAAAAGGCTGAAAAGTGAAAAATGATATCATTGCCTTCTTTCTCTTTTAAAGCGTTCCAAGAGTGCTGGAACATGCACTTGATCCGCTTTATAGTTTCCTGTAAGCACATAAAGGACAATATTTAAACCTGCACGAAATGCCCATAGACGTTGCATTGGATCATTGGGAACAAGGGGATATTTCCATGCCCCTTTTTCATCGAGTGCCCAAGCCCCAGCAAAGTTATTTGCGGTGATGAGAAGGGAGCTTACGTTATCGCCGTTGGCAAGAGAGTTTTTATTTTTTTTGTTTGTTGATGAGGATTCAACCCATAAAGGTGAACCACGGTAGAGACCAGGAAAATCTGGCATAATATAAAAAGAACGTGCAACAACATGATCTGTTGATGCTGGCTCAATGGATGGAATATTTAACTTTTTTAAGATATCTCGTAATCTTTGCGTTTCTGGAGTAGCGTCTCCTTCAAGATTAAGATTGCTCTTTATCTGATCGCGCGTGTCAAATAAAATTGTTCCCCCATGTTTCATAAAGTTATTTATTTTTTCAAGGCTTTTGGGGGTTGGTATAGGACTCTTAACATCAATTGGCCAGTAAATAAGAGGATAAAAAGAGAGTTCATCTTTATCGAGATCAAGTGCTGTAACAGAGCCAAGGGTAAGCATTGTGCGCTCTGCGATAAATTGACTTAACGCTTCTAGACCACTTTTACTCGTTGTATCAATTTCATGATTATTGGTTATAACATAGGCAAGATGTGTTGCGCCAGCAGCTTGTACACTATCATGATGATTTTCTTTCGTTTGTGCATGAAGAGTTGGATCATATGAAAACAAGGCAATAAGACTTATAAAGGGGACGAGAAACATATTACGCCGTTTCATGAAAGAAAAAATATCTCCCATCCATAAAATGAGAAAATTGTCAAAGGCGAATAATAAGATGGCTAATCCTAAAAGTGGACCGATAAGATTTTTTTCTTTTGTATCGTAAGATAAAGGGCTTTTATTAAGAGAAGTTGGCAATGATGATTGTTTCATCAAGTGCGACGAATGAGTTAAGAGATTGAGTGCATAAAAATTGTTTTTGGCACCATAAAGTCCTGGGGGAGTATGGTAGGAAGGATGGGGTGGATTTTGAGAGTCAAAGATCAAAGGAACAACATCAGAGGGTGGTACTTGTAATTGTCCGTCAATGGCTATAGTTCGCCAAGGGTTTTGTATCACTGTTCTTTTTTCTCTGTGTGTTAGGTTTGTGTTTTCGTTAGAACCTAATGTGATTAATTTTTGCAGCATTTGTGCAAAAAAGCCAGAAAGAGGAAGGTTAGACCATGTTGGGTCAGGAGCAACATGAATGAGAATGAGGGTTCCTTTACCACGTTTTGCTGCGGTAACAAGAGGAGTTCCATCCGAAAGGCTAAGCCACGTTTTTTCAAAAAGATCTGGGGTTGGTTCTGCGAGGATTTGGCGCGAGACAGTAACATCTCCTGGAAAGGGAAGACCAAAGAAAAAGCTATTTTTTGCAAAAGGGGCAAGCTTTTGTGGTTTTGTCCAAGACATAATACTTCCAAGGGAACGTTGACCTGGGCGCAGTGGTATCGGAAGAAGGTTATCGTAATGTTCTGCGCTACTGAGTTTTTCTCCTGCAAAGCGGATGAGTGTTCCCCCTTTATTCACAAAATCAGAAAGTTTTTTTTCTGCTTTTGGGGGTATGTTAACAATGTCACCCATAATCAAAACAGATGGATTTTGTTTAAGCAAATGATCAATATCCGTTGAAAGTTCTCTTCCACCGGCTGTTATAAGCTGTGTATGACCTTGTAAGGCTTTGATAATGTAATAAAATGGAGCAAGTAAAGGCTGTGCCATTTCATTGGTATCGGGTGAGAGAAGAGCAACACGGCTTATCCTGTTATGGCTATCTACCAAGAAGGTTGCAGCAGCATGGTTTTGATTGTTTATTTTTATCCAAGCGATATCATTGCGTAGTTCAAGTGGTACATTAAAAGGAACAAGTGCTGTTGTTTCTCCTTCAGAGAACTTGTTCGTAAATTGACCGAGAAGTTGATTATTTGAATCGTAAAGGCTGAGTATAGCGGGAGTATTACTGTGTGTTGTTGAGCGGATAATACGCGCGCCCATGTTTCCATTATTATTTTCTATGGATGTTATGCCGGTTAAATCGGAAATATCAGTCAAATACCACAAGAAGTTTCTAGGTTTTAATTCTTCAAGAAGAGCAAAAGCTTGCTCATCTTCATTTGTTTGTAATCCATCACTTAAATAAGCAATATCAAGAGGTTTTCCTTTGGTTCTTTCGCTGAGTTTTTTGAAGGCATGCACACGGTTGACAGGCCAAGGACGCGGTTGCAAATGCATTAAATGCTGTTTTATAATCTTGGCTGGTTGGGGCTCTATATTGGAGATATTATTTTCAGCCGTTGCAACAAGATAAATATTTTTTTGCTGTTTTTCTGCCTGTGCAAGGAGCATTTCAGCGATAGAGATGCGCTGTTTCCATTCTTTTACAGAAACCCAACCATTATCAATAATGAGTGCAAGGGGTTGAGATCCGGAAAAGCTTATTGGTTTTTGATTCCAAGTGGGGCGTGCTAGAGCTATGATAACAAGTGCCGCTATGGTTAAACGCAACAAGAGCAACCACCAAGGTGTATGTTTTGCTGTTTCTTGTTGATGAGTTGGTTTGGGTAAGAAGCGAAAAGGGGGAAAAAGCTCTTTACGCGGAGATGGAGGAGTTATCCGCAACAGCCACCAAATGACCGGTAGGAACAAAAGCCCTAGTAACAGAAAGGGAGCAGCAAAACTCAAAGTGCCCTCCTTTTTTGCAATGGAGAGTCGCTCATTGTATTTGCAAGATGAAAAATGGTCTCTGTTAAAGGTTGATCTGTTGTACTAACGTGATAAGACCATCCTTGGCGTGCGCAAAAATTTACCAATTCTTGTCGCCTTGCGTGATATAGTTTACAATAGCTCTTACGAAGATCTTCTGCTTTAGTGGAAACATGTTTCTCTTTCGTTTCAGGATCCAAAAATTCTGTGTGACCTGTGTAGGGAAAGCTTTCTTCTGCGGGATCAGAGATTTCAATTAAATGAGCTGTCACCTGTTTTGTAGTTAAAACGGTTAAATGTTGGATGATTTTTTCAGGATAATCGAGAAAATCACTCATTATAACGACATGTGAAAAGCGTGTAATCGTTGAAAAATCCGGAAATAAATTTTCATCGGAATGATTTTCTAAAGCAAAGGCTATTCGTTCTACGACATTGGATGTCATTGTGGGGGACATTAAGTTAGGAATAGCAATATGTTCGCCACTGCGTGCAAGAAGGGATGCCAAGGTAAGGGTAAGAATAATGGCATGATTACCTTTAGAGATTTTAGAAAAGCGCGAACAGTAATGCATTGATGCGCTCTGATCAGGACAAAGCCAAACGGTTTGTGTCATTTGCCATTCATGTTCACGGAGATATGTATTTTCATCACGCGCTGAGCGACGCCAGTCAATGCGGCTAATGGATTCTCCTTCCATATAGGGACGAAATTGCCAAAAGTTTTCCCCATTACCGCTTTTACGTTGTCTATGCCATCCGGTTATCAATGTATTAGCGATATGACGCGCTTGTAAAAGGAAATATGGCATTTTGCCAGTATCCTTATGCAGTTCATTTGCCAGCGACAATGGAGGCTTTTGTAAAACTTTTTTGCCAAGAGCCATTCAAAGAGCATCTTTCACAAGGTTATTAATAATATCTTTTACGGTTATATCTTCAGCACGGGCAGAAAAATTAAGAGCCATGCGGTGTTGTAATACAGGATAGGCCAATGCTTCAACATCATCAAGTGAAGGGGCTAAGCGTCCATAATAAAGAGCACGGGCGCGAACACAAAGTGAAAGGGCTTGTGATGCCCGTGGACCAGGTCCCCAAGAAACATAAGTATTAGCAAGGCTATTGTCTTTATGAGGGCGAGATGAGCGGACAATTTTTAAAATAGCTTCGATCACACTTTCTGAAAGAGGCATTTTGCGAACGATATTTTGAATTTTTTGCAATTTTTTGCCGGATAAAATTGGTTTTGCATTTGATTTTTTTTCTTTTGTTGTTTCTAAAATAATCCGTCGCTCTGTTGTGAGGTCAGGATAGTCAATATCGATTTGCATCAAAAAGCGATCCAGTTGTGCTTCAGGAAGTGGATAGGTCCCTTCTTGTTCGAGAGGATTTTGCGTTGCAAGAACATGAAAAGGTTGTGGCAAATCATAACGGGTACCTGCAACAGTAACATGATATTCTTGCATAGCTTGTAAAAGGGCTGACTGTGTCCGTGGGGAAGCACGATTGATTTCATCGGCCATGAGAAGTTGCGTGAAAATAGGACCTTGAATGTATCGAAAAGAACGTTTACCGTCTTTATCGGAATCCATAATTTCAGAACCAATAATATCCGATGGCATTAAGTCAGGAGTGAATTGGATGCGTTTTTCATCAAGCCCTAAGACTGTTCCCAATGTTTCAACAAGACGTGTTTTTGCAAGTCCTGGAGCCCCGACAAGAAGGGCGTGACCACCAGCAAAAATAGCGATTAAAGCATATTCGATTACCTGATTTTGCCCAAAAATAACTTTGTCAATTTCTTTTTGTAAAATATCCAACTCTTTGTGTGCCGTATCAATATCATCAATAATGACTTGAGCTTCATGATTGATATTGACCTTTTTTATAGAATTGGATGATGGATCATGTTGACTCATATTTCTTCCTTAAGGCGTTTGTCGCAAAAATGGTAATTTTCTCTGCATGATAATGGATATCTTATTGTTTGTAACAGAAAATGAGAAGAAATGAAGTATCATATGCCGTTTTTTTTCATATTCGTATAGAAGAGAAAAGTTTCTTTGGAAGAATAGACGTGCTTTATAAGGGATGTCTTAAAAAATTTGTTTTATGAAGAGAGTTTTTTAAAGCAATGAAGACAACTTTTTTGAAAGGTTAAAGGGTGAATATAAGACAGAACTTCAAACAGGTTGCGTGGTTACAACAAAGTGATATCCAAACACTTCTTCGTGTTTTGTCTGTGGAGGGGGAAGAGGCGCGTATTGTAGGGGGAGCAGTGCGCAATCAACTGCTAGGGCAGCCTATTAGTGATATTGATATTGCAACAACCTGTTTGCCGCAACAGGTTATTGCACGTGTAGAAGAAGCAGGATTTAAAGCTATTCCTACAGGGATTGCTTTTGGTACAATAACAGTAGTTGCTCATTCATGTTCTTATGAGGTTACAACGCTTCGCTGCGATATTGAAACAGATGGTCGTCATGCAAAAGTGGCATTTGGTCGTGATTGGAAAAAAGATGCTGAACGGCGAGATTTTACGATAAATGCGCTTTATTGTGATGCTGCTGGCAACCTTTATGATGATGTGGGAGGTTTGAGTGATATTGCTAGCCGAACAGTTCGTTTTATTGGGGTTGCAGAAGATCGTATTGGCGAAGATTATTTGCGTATTTTACGGTTTTTTCGCTTTTTTGCGTGGTATGGAGCAGGGCGACCTGATGTGCAAGGATTGAAGGCATGTGTTCGTTTAAAACACGGTTTAAAAAAACTTTCTTCTGAACGTATTTGGGCAGAAATGAAAAAGCTTCTTGCGGCGTTTGATCCAACGCGTGCTCTTTTATGGATGCGACAAAGCAGAATTTTGGCACTCATTTTTCCTGAAACAGAACGATGGGGTATTGATGCAATTCACGCATTGGTGAAGACAGAACAGGATCTTGGTTGGAAAGTTGATCCATTGTTACGGCTAGAAAGCCTTCTTCCTCCTGATCCCATGCGTCTTCATGAAATGGCACAGCGCTTGCGTTTTTCTCTTAAGGAAACAACGCGATTAAAAGAATGGGCAGAGTTAGAAATAATAAACCAAAACTGTTCTGATCATTTTGTGCAAAAACTGATTTATTTTCATGGACGACAGCCAGTTTTAGATCAATTATCGTTGTCTGTCGCTGCATCACATCTTGATCATCTGGAAAAAAGTGATGCTTTGCAAAAAGCAGAGGGTTATGTCAAGCTTTATCAATTTGCCCAAAAATGGCAAATTCCAACTTTTCCTATTAATGGTAACGATTTAATAAAGAAAGGTTTTACAAAAGGTGTACTTTTAGGAAAAAAGCTTAAAGAGCTAGAAATGATATGGATTGAAAGCGGATTTTTAATGGATCGTCATGCACTATTAGAAAAAATTGATTTATAATATTTCTGTTTATAAACCCATTGTTTTTTATATTTTTTAAGTCAACATATTAATTTATAATAATCATTATTCATGTGAAAGAAGAGTCCACAATATTGTAAGGTTATTTCAAACCTGTTCATATTACATCAATCAAAGTTATTGCCTTACACGTCACAAGTGAGGAAAAATGATTACAGAGAGGAAAAATGTCTCTTATGAATCATCTCAAAGATAAGGATTCTCGAAAATGAGAACGAATAAAGAGAATAGTGGTAGCGGTTTGCACCTTGTATGACCATAAAGAGGGGGATGTTCACTGGATTTTTACTATGAGGAGTATTTAATCATTCATAGGTGGTGATATGAGGTGATATGAAATGGATGTGATGGGTACTAAGAAATGTTTATTTTACAAGCACTTAATTGTTTGAAAATGATAGGCATTATACGCTCTAACTGTTCTTTATATGTTGTATTATTGTTTTTCGTGATAATTTATATTTTTATAAAATACATTTTCTTTCATAATAACCAATTTGGCGCAATGCTTCTCCTGTTGTTATAGCCACGCTCATGGCGAGATTTAGAGAGCGTGCCTGTGGTTGCATGGGAATTTTCAGTGTGTAATCGGCCGTTTCATGAACATAATCGGGAACTCCAGCTGATTCCCGACCAAAAAGTAAAACATCATTTCTTTGATAGCATATCTGCGTATAGCATGTTTTTGCTTTTGTACTTAAAAGCAACAGGCGGCGGTTAAAGTGTTTCATGGAGCTTATAAAATGTTGCCAATCAATGTGTCGTTCTAAGGACGCATATTCGAGATAATCCAATCCTGCGCGTTTGAGATTACGATCCGACAGATTAAAGCCTGCAGGTTCAATAATGTGCACATGTAGACCAAAGCAAGCGCTAAGACGTAAAATCGTTCCAGTATTACCAGCAATATCAGGTTGGAAAAGAGCTATATGAAGTGTCATGTTCTCTGTAATATGATTTTTCTTTCGACTTTGTAAAGAAATACCACAATTTATTCGAAAAATATGCTTTGAGAAATACATGTTTTTTACGGTTAATTTTTATACCCTTTAAATTTCAGGGAAAAAGTTATGTATACAGATCTGTTTGGGATAAGAGAGAAGCTCCCTATTCGGGACTTCCTTTTATTGAGCAATCCATGAAATAACTTGGCTCATTATGTTGAAAAGTGGGATATTTAATGAGGTTAGATCATCAATTTTAATTAAAATCAACAAAATATGCTTTTTATGCAAAAACAGAAGCGAAAAAAATACTCATGCAACCAGTTGGAATTGAGGGAGGGAGAGATGCTGTAAATGTGTTAAAGAAATAACCGATAAGCTCAACTTGTTTACTGAGATATGGTCATAACAAGACTATGTTTCTTTCTTTAGAAGTGTTTATTTACATGCTATCTCTGATTTTCACGGGCGGGGGAGTAATTTTGATTGATTAATATGAATAGGTTTGAAATGAAAAAACCTTACGGTGTTTAGGGATTTCATTTACTCTGTAAAACGATGAATTATCATTATAAAACAGTTTTTTGTATAAACCATACAAATGGCAGGAGTGTTTTACGGGGATGTTTTTATGGTTGAGGTAACGGAGTGATCAAGCATTGTACAATGGGAGAGGGTATGGTAAAAGAATGTTTTAGCAAAGTGTCTCTTTAAGTTAAGGCCATGGGTGAGCAAACGAGGCGGGATTTTCTGTTTTTGGTAACAGCTGTTGCAGGAGCAGTTGGAATGGGAGCGGTTGTGTGGCCTTTTATCCGTCAGTTGCGTCCAGATGAAGCTGTTTTGGCATCTTCCTCTGTTGAGGTTGATCTTTCTGGTATTGAAGAGGGGATGTCAGTAACGGTAAAGTGGCGAGGACAGCCTGTTGTTATTCGAAATCGTACGGCAAAAGAAATTGCTGATGCGCGCGCTACTGAATTGAGACTTCTAAAAGATCGTCAAGCGCGCAATCCTAATCTTGAAGGTGAAAAAGAAGCGACGGATTTTGCACGTTCAGCAGGTAAAGGACGTGAAAATTGGCTTATCGTCATTAATCTTTGTACGCATTTAGGCTGTATAACACTTGGGCAATCTGGGAAATTTGGAGGGTGGTTGTGTCCATGTCATGGGTCTGTTTATGATACAGCTGGAAGAGTGCGGTCGGGTCCAGCTAACTATAATTTGGCTATTCCTCCTTACCAATTTCTTTCTGATACTTTGCTCAAAATAGGATAAGGTTATGACAAGGTTTTCTCCTTATTGTCCTAAAAATGCACTTGCCCGTTGGTTTGATAAGCGTTTTCCTCTTCCTCGTTTTTTTTATAATGCATTTGTGATTTTTCCTGTTCCGCGTAATCTTAATTACTTTTATACATTTGGCGGTATTTTGACCATTATGCTTTTATCACAGCTTTTGACTGGTATTGTCTTGGCTATGCATTATGTTCCGGATATTCATTTGGCTTTTGAAACCAGTGAACGATTTCGGCGTGAAGGGCAGTTTGGTTGGCTTTTTCGTCCATGGCATTGTGTAGGCTCTTCGTTTTTTTTTATTGCTGTTTATATCCATTTAGCACGTGGACTTTATTATGGTTCTTATAAAAATATGCGAGAAATGGTATGGGTTACAGGTATTTTTATTTATATCATCATGATGGCAATAGCATTTTTTGGTTATGTGCTTGTTTGGGGGATGATGTCTATTTCAGCGGCTTCAGTGATTGCAGGGCTTTTAAAAACGATACCTTTGGTGGGGACATGGTTGCATGAGACACTTCTGGGTGGTTATGTCGTAGGACAACCAACGTTGAATCGTTTTTATGTTTTCCATTATGTTTTATCATTTATTTTGCTTCTTTTTGTGGGGCTGCATATTTGGGCAATTCATTGTGTTGGGCAAGGCAATCCAACGGGTCTTGCTATACAATCAGATAAGGAAACAGTTCCATTTTCGCCTTATGCGCTTATCAAAGATATTTTTGCTATTACTGTTTTTCTCATCTTCTTTGCCTGGTTTTTGTTTTATATGCCCGATTATATGGGGCAGGCTGAAAATTATAGTGTGGCAGATCCTTTAAAGGCACCTCTTCGTGTGGTTCCAGAATGGTATTTTTTGCCTTTTTATGCGATGCTTCGTGCTATAACTTTTGATATTGGTATTTTCTCTTCAAACTTTGTTGGCTTTGTTTTATTCGTCAGTTCGATTTGCATTTTAATTTTTGTGCCATGGTTAGACCGCTCTAAAATATGTTCAGCAAGATATCGACCTGTTTATAAAATTTTCTTTTGGGCGTTGGTTATTGATGTCGTTTTTCTTGGTTGGTTGGGGTCAAGAGAAATAAGTGACAAAATTCTTTTATGGACACAATTGGCTACGGTTTATTATTTTATATTTTTTTTGGTTATTTTGCCGATTTTGCCAGCGTTTGAAAAAAATTGTTCTCTTCCTTCTTCAATTATGCAAGATTTAAAACAGAAAAAAAAGAGACTATGGTAAATGTTTTTGTCGGGCTGGTTGTTATTGTTGCTATGAGTTTTTCTGCTCAGAGTTTAGCGGGTGGTGCCTCTGATCAGGAAGAAGGATTTATTTCTTTTCCTTTACAGGTTCCTAAAAAACAAGAATGGAGTTTTTCAGGTCCATTTGGGCTTTATGATAAGGCGCAATTGAGGCGCGGATTAAAGGTTTATAGACAAGTTTGTTCCAGCTGCCATGGGCTAAAATATGTGGCTTTTCGCAATTTAAAAGATCTTGGGTATGATCAAGAACAGATCAAAGCTTTGGCGGGGCAATATGAAGTGCGCGATGGTCCTAATCGAGAAGGAAAATTTTTTAAACGTGCTGGGGTTGCAACGGATTGTTTTCCTTCTCCCTTTTCACATGAAGAAGAAGCAAGATTTATTTTGAATAGTGCTTATCCTCCAGATTTGACATTGATAGCACGTGCACGTGGGGTATCTTTGCCGTTTCCTGCTTTAATTACTGATGCATTGACTCATTATGATACAGCTGGTCCAGATTATATTACAGCTCTTTTAACAGGATATCAGAAGGCACCGAAGGAGATAAAAATTGCGAATGGTTATTGGTATAATCCTTATTTTATTGCCGGTAATTCTTTAACTATGGCTCCTCCTTTGAGTGATGGTATGGTTGCTTATGAAGATGGAACCCCAGAAATCATTGAACATTATGCGCGCGATGTTTCTGCTTTTTTGATGTGGGCTGCCGATCCTCATATGGAAATTCGTAAAAAAACCGGTTTTCGTGTTATTTTATTTTTAATCATTTTTGCAGGGTTTGTTTATATTTTAAAAAATCGTATTTGGTGTGGTTTAGAAGAAGAATTAGAGAAAGAAATAAAAGACGAAATAAAGAGAAAAGGGTAAAGCGATAAGGCTCAAAAGAGTATAGAGTATAAAGAGCATAAGGAACAAATCTTTTTATGATGCATTGAGGTTTTATAAAGTAAAAGCAAAGTAAAAATGGAGATGTTAAAATGAAAAAAATTGCATGTACTACTCTTATGTCAATTTTGATGGTTTCTAGTACTTATGCTCAGTCTTTTGAAGTGCCTTCAAAACCTGAAATGATCTCTTCGACGGGTATTGTACAGGTGGGGATAGATAAGTCTGTGCGTTATGTGACACCTTTAGCAACGGATTTTGTTGCTTCCAGTCTTATAGGCGCCAATGTATATAATATAGAAGATGAAAATATTGGTGAAGTAAAAGATATTATTTTACGTGAAAATAATATTGCAGGATTTGTTATTGCTGTTGGTGGTTTTCTTGGCATAGGCGAGAGTTATGTGGTCGTTTCTCCAGAAACAATCCAGATGACAAATGATTATGGTAAATGGAAACTTATTACAAATGCGACAAAAGATTCTTTAAAGAACGCTCCAACATTTAAATACGAAGGGCGTTGGACACGCTAATTTTATATTTCTATTCTTTAATGGACCAAGCTGTTGCTATCACAATCATATGCTAGCAACAGTTTTTTTGTTCTAAAAGCTCTTGAGAATTTTTGCGACAAGATTCCAAGGAGCTATTATCAAAGTTTTCAAGATAAACTATTAAGACAGAGTGAAGATTTAAGTATTATGTTTAAATAACATGATATCGCCATCTTGCACAATGTATTCCTTTCCTTCATCGCGGGCTTTTCCTGCTTCCTTTGCACCGCTTTCTCCACCCAGAGCAATATAGTCATTATAGCTGATGGTTTGGGCACGAATGAAACCGCGCTCAAAATCTGAATGAATAACACCAGCTGCTTGGGGAGCTTTTGTACCACGCGTAATTGTCCATGCTCGTGTTTCCTTAGGCCCACAGGTGAAGTAAGTAATGAGATCAAGTAAATGGTAACCAGCGCGAATGAGGCGATTGAGACTCGGTTCAAAGAGTTCTAGCGCATTGAGATATTCTGATGCTTCAGCATCACTCAGTTGTGTAATTTCCGCTTCGATAGAAGCAGAAATGATAATGCTTTGCGCATTTTGCTCTGTTGCCATTTTTTCAACTGTTTGGGTAAAGCTATTTCCACGAGCGGCGTCATTTTCGCTTACATTACAAACATAAAGTACAGGCTTGGAGGTTAAAAGATTCAAACTCTTAAGAATGTGGTGTTCATCGGAAGAAATATCTTTGAGTAATAACCGGACAGGGTTTCCCTGTTGCAGTATGTTTAATGCTTTTTCCATAATAGGTAAAATTGTGAGAGCTTCTTTGTCTTTTCCGGTTGCTCGTTTACGGATTTGTATGATTCGTCTCTCAAGACTTTCAAGATCCGCAAGCATGAGTTCGGTTTCAACCGTTGTCGCATCACAAACAGGATCAATACGTCCCTCTACATGGGTAATATCTTCATTTTGAAAACAGCGTAAAACGTGGACAATAGCATCGACTTCGCGAATATTGGCTAAAAACTTGTTTCCTAAACCTTCGCCTTTTGAAGCTCCTCGCACAAGCCCCGCAATATCGACGAAGTTAATGCGTGTAGGAATCATTTCTTTTGAACCAGCGATTGATGCAATTTTTTCCATTCGTAAATCTGGAACAGCAACTTCTCCGGTATTGGGTTCAATGGTACAAAAAGGATAATTGGCAGCCTGTGCAGTGGCTGTTTTTGTTAATGCATTAAAAAGAGTTGATTTCCCGACATTAGGTAATCCGACAATACCGCATTTAAAGCCCATGAGAGTCTTTCTTTTCTATTAATTTTATGGTCAAGATAAAGCTTCCTTTTTATAGCATATTTTCAGAAGAGTTATAGTCCTGGTCTTGCGATAAGTGAGAAAAAAGTCTAAAGTAATAGGTATCTACTTTTTTACCTTAGTTCTTCTTACCTTATTGTTCTCCTTAGTTACAAGGATAAGAAAACTTCGAATTAATGTTAATATTGTGCTAAGTTTTTCATGGTATGCAAATCTGCATAAATAATTAATCGGAGAAAATAGAAGAGTGTTATCTCGTTGTGCCTTTTTAATTGCAGCACTTTTGGCTTTGGCTGGATGTGCTACACGTCAGTCAGATATGTCATCGGTACCTTTTCAACAAGTTCGATACATTCCACCAGAAATACAGGCTTTGTATGGTCCTGTAACGAATGAGACCTATTCGTTACCTGCTGTTGATCTTGCGACAATTGATCCAAAATATTGGCGACAAGAGGTGATTTATTATACATCTTATGCGCCTGGAACATTGGTTATAGATACGCAAGAGTGTTTTCTTTACCTTATTGGTGAAAATGGAAAAGCTTTGCGTTATGGGATTGGTGTCGGTAAAGAAGGCCTAGCATTTGAAGGTGAGGGGGTTATACAGCGCAAGCGTCGGTGGCCAAATTGGGCTCCTACTGCAGCTATGATGGCTCGAGAACCAGAACGTTATGGTCATCTTGGGAAAGGAATGCCACCAGGGCCCGATAATCCATTAGGTGCGCGGGCACTTTATTTGTTCAAAAATGGGAAAGATACACTTTTCCGTATTCATGGCTCACACGAATCGTGGTCAATTGGGCGTGCTATTTCAAGTGGGTGTATCCGTTTGCTTAATCAAGATATTATCGATCTTTATGATCGTGTTCCTATTGGTTCGCGCGTTGTGGTATTGCAAAACAATAGGAGTATTCCTACAGTTTATAGTCAACAATCAAATGGTTACGATCCGCTACAGTCGACCATTCAGCCAAATGATTTTTTTTAATTTAGGGGAGAAGATTGGAGAGAGCTGTGTTTGCTGTTCAATCTTTTCTTTCTCTCAAAAGAGAATATAAGCCTTTCTTTTTCAAAGGTGTATACAAGCTTGTATTCTGTTCTATTTTCTAGCTTCTCACGTTGCCAACAGATTTTGCCTTTGAGAAAGTTTATAAGAGGATTTTTTTAAGAGTTCTTATTCATATTCTTCACGCGACAGGGGCACGCAAGCTAATGGTTCTGATTGTGTTTTATCGTTTGTAAAACTTCATTCATAAAGAGGGATTTATCATCTTTTATAAGGAGAGCGATATTTTTTGCGATTGTCTCTAAGAGAGGGGATAACCATTCTTGATCAGATTTGGTAAAATTTCCTAGGACATGCTGATGAACAAGTTCTTTGCTTCCAGGATGACCAATTCCTATGCGTATACGACAATAGTCAGTACCACAATGGGCATCAATAGACTTAATGCCATTATGCCCATTATTTCCTCCACCAATTTTTATACGAACTTTCCCCGGTGACAGGTCTAGCTCATCATAAATGATGATCAAATTCTTTAAATCTAATTTATAAAATCGTAAAGCTTCACCGATAGCTTGACCAGAAAGATTCATGAAAGTTTGTGGTTTTATAAGAAAAATTTTCTCATTATTTATGAAACCATTGGAGATTTCTGCTTGAAACTTCTTTGACCATGGAGAAAAAGAGAAGGACTGATAAATGGCATCAACAGCCATAAAACCGATATTATGGCGGTTATTTTGATATTGTAAACCAGGATTGCCAAGACCAGCAATAAGCCACATGTGTATCTTCAGTCAAAGTATGAGTAAGGGTAATGTCTCATAAATTAAGGCGGAAAAATTCCCGCCTTTTGAGTTTTATGAAGTTTGTGTGTCTTCTTCATCATTTTCTTGTTCAGAAGTTTCATCGCTGACATCCATGCCAGCAGGAGCTGCAATGGTTGCAATGGTAAAGTCTCGATCTTGGATGATGGGAGTCACATCTTTTGGCAGTTGCACTGCTGAAATGTGAATAGAATCACCAATAGAGTAGCTGGAGAGATCAATTTCAATAGCTTCAGGAATAGCACTTGCTGGAGCTGTACATTCAATTTCGTGCCGAACAATATTGAGGACACCACCCTTTTTAAGTCCAGGTGCCGTATCTTCATTGAGGAAGTGGACAGGAATATTCACTTCTACAACGGATTTTGCTGAAATGCGCAAAAAGTCTACATGGAGGGGAAAGTCACGCACGGGATCTAATTGATAATCTTTTGGCAAAACCATAATTTTTTGCTTGTCAAGAATAATCGTTGCAATGGTGGTGCGAAAGCCACCAGCGTGAATTTTGTAGAAAATTTCTTTATAGGGAACTGTTATTGCCAAAGGAGGTTGTTTTTCACCATAAATGACAGCAGGAATAAGACCGTTGCGGCGAAGTTCACGGGAGGACCCCTTACCAACCCGCTCGCGTTTTTCGGCCTTAAGAGTGTAGCTTTTGCTCATAATTTAAGTCCTTTTTACATGATTGGAGATCCTTCAAAAACAGTAATAGTTTTTGCATGGATATGAAGATATGCGCTAACCAACAGCGATCACTCCATTCTACGTTGCCTCCAAGGGTGTCTACGCAGAAGTTTGTTCTATAGTTCAAACTATTCATAGATGCAAGAGTTGTGGGAAAAATCGATGATTTCTACCGTTAAAAAGGAGGAAATGTTACAAATTACGGTGTGGATGGAGAATCAACCAATATGTGCTGGCGCTGATATGTTCAAAATCAAACACTGGAGATGTTATGAAGGTTGAGATTGCCTTGGGTGAGATGTCAGAGAGTCGTGCTTTGCATAAATCGATGCCAGCACTTCTTGATTTGGAAGAATTATTGGCGACACGTCTTCTTGTACAAGGTAATTCTGGTTCAGGGAAATCACATCTTTTACGCCGTCTTTTGGAGCAAAGTGCTAAGTGGGTGCAGCATTGTGTAATTGATCCAGAAGGCGATTTTGTAACTTTGGCAGATAAATTTGGTCATGTTATTGTAGAAGCTCAACGTAGTGAATTAGAATTGACTCGTATTGCCCATCGCATTCGACAACATCGAGTTTCAGTGGTATTTAATCTTGAAGGCTTGGATACTGAACAACAGATGCGTGCTGTTGGGGCTTTTCTTGGGGCACTGTTTGATGTGGAACGTGATTATTGGTATCCTATGCTTGTCGTTGTCGATGAAGCACAATTGTTTGCTCCAACTGCGGCAGGAGAAGTTTCTGATGAAGCGCGTAAAATTTCTTTGAGCGCTATGACCAATCTTATGTGTCGAGGACGTAAACGTGGTCTTGCTGGTGTTATTGCGACACAACGTTTGGCTAAGCTTGCCAAAAATGTTGCTGCGGAAGCTTCAAACTTTTTAATAGGGCGGACTTTTTTAGATATTGATATGGTGCGCGCTGCTGATCTTTTGGGAATGGAGCGTCGCCAAGCGGAAATGTTTAGAGATCTTGAACGGGGAAATTTTATAGCTTTAGGCCCTGCTTTATCACGACGTCCCTTACCAATCATTATCGGTTCTGTTGAAACTTTGGCACGCTCTTCTAGTCCTAAATTAATGCCACTTCCAACAGAGCGGGATGATGTGCAAGAGCTCGTTTTTACTGCTTCACCAGAGGAAATTTTAACGCCATTTAAACAAACACGAGAGCCGATGAGGGAAAAATCAATGCACGAGATGTTAGAGGAGGTCGTGCATAAAAAACAAGAGTTGTTAGAAGAAAACCCAAGTTTATTTCCTGAACTTTCTGATGTTGAGCGTGACGGCCAAGCAGAACATATTATTCGGGAAATTCTTGAGGATTCTGAGGCTTTTTATCGTTCAACAGCGGTGCTTTATCAAGATTTTTCAGTTCGTTGCCGTATCCATGGTATGTCAAAGGTTCCTTTTAATCTTTCACAATTTCGGCGTAAATTGGCTATTGCTCAGGCTTTTGTTGATGAACAAACGGCTGTCAGTGAACATTGGAAACATATTTTGCAGATATCAGAAAGTTTGGAAGAAGATGTTCAAGGAGTCTTCTTGAATGTGGCACAGGCCGCATTAGGGGGAAAGCCATGTCCATCTGATGCATTTTTAGCACGTCTTTATGGAACTCATTCTTTAAGCCGTGCACGCCGACTTTTAACCTACTTTGAAGAGCGTGGACTTATTGTTATTCATACGCATTTTAGTGGTCAACGTATTGTTGCATTTCCTGATCTTGGTGTTGAAACAGCACCGGGAGACCCCAAGGAACCACTTTAACCAAATAAGCTGGAAACCGATTGTTCTGCTGCTGTCCTTGCTATTGCTTCTCCCATAAGGTCGGCAATGGGCAAAACACGAATATTATGGGTTTTCTCAATAGCTTGTGTTGGCATAATTGAATCTGTAATAACCAATTCTTTCATCTCTGAATTGGCAATTCGCTCGATTGCATTACCAGAAAGAACACCGTGCGTGATATAAGCTGTGACACTATTGGCACCATGTTTAAGCAGAGCACTTGCTGCATTGCATAAAGTTCCACCTGAATCAACAATATCATCAAGCAAAAGGCAATCTTTTCCCGATACATCTCCAATGATATTCATAACTTCTGATTCACCCGGGCTTTCGCGACGTTTATCCACAATAGCGAGCAAACTGTTCAAGCGCTTGGCAAGCGCGCGCGCGCGCACCACACCACCCACATCAGGTGAAACAACGATAACATTTTCAAGAGAATAATGCACTTTGACATCGCGAGAAATGACAGGAACAGCATAGAGATTATCCGTAGGGATATCAAAAAAACCTTGAATTTGTCCTGCATGAAGGTCCAATGTTAAAACACGATGAGCCCCTGCTTCAGTAATGAGGTTGGCAACAAGTTTTGCAGAAATAGGAGTTCGTGGTCCTGGTTTTCTATCTTGGCGGGCATAGCCAAAATAGGGGATAACAGCTGTAATACGACGCGCAGAAGAACGACGAAGGGCATCAATCATGATGAGTAATTCCATCAAATGATCATTTGCGGGATAGGATGTAGATTGCAAAACAAAAACATCTTGTCCACGTACATTTTCATGCAGTTCTACGAAAATTTCTTGATCAGCAAAGCGCTTTACAGTTGCTTTGCCTAAGGGGATGTTCAAATAATTTGCAACATCTTCAGCTAGGCGTGGATTAGAATTTCCGCAGAAAAGTTTCATAGTAGAACCTCTGAATCATCATGGTGGGAATGCGACACGGTTTTTAATTTCTTTTTATTAAATTGCAAGAGAACAATTACAAAAGCCTTACAATTTTATTGATTATTATTAAAGAGCTATGCAGTATGTTTTCTCTTTTTCCAAAAGTTTGTTACTTTTAGAGCAAAGTTTTTTCTCCATGCGGCAAAGAAATACATATTGATTAAGCTTTTTAGTTATTACTTTATAAAAATACTTTCAATATGGGGAATGTTTCATATTTAAGATGAATGAAGGGGAGTAATAAAAAGAAGTATCATCTTGCCTTCAATCATTATAACCAAACATTGAAAATGATCATAGCGAAGGCTATCATATTTTATGGGCTGGTAGATAATTTCGTGAAAAAAGCAAAGTACAATGGGATTTATTTTTACATTTGGGTAAAAAGTTTAGTTTTGCAGTTTTGGTATTGTTCTCAAGCATGAAGGGGCTCATCTTTTGTTTTTCAGCATAATAGCAGAAATTTGCCGTCCGTAATCGGGTTCATTGCGGTGTATTGCACGGCGATAAGAAAAAAAATGCTGTTCATCTTGATAGGTACAAAGCTCTACACAAGAAGCATTAACGCCTGCTTCTTTGAGTTGATTTATAATAAATGCCCATAGATTAAAGCGAAAATGATTGACTTTTTCTGTTTTTAAAAAATATTTTTGAAATTTGCTATGGCTCTCCATAAATTGGTTATAAAATTCACTTGTTACTTCGTAGTGGCATGGACCAATACAAGGTCCAAGAACTGCTGTTATTGATTGTCTTTTAGCTCCGTGCTTTTCCATAACAGCAATTGTTTTCTCGATAATTCCATTTAAGCTTCCTCGCCAGCCAGCATGAGTTGCAGCGATGACACCGGCTTGTGGATCAGCAAACAGAATAGGTCCACAATCTGCTGTAAGAACCCCAATAACGAGTCCTGGTGTGGTCGTAACAAGAGCATCAGCTTTAGGAGGTTCACCGATAATTGCTTGATGAGCTACAACAACGTTACAGGAGTGTATTTGATTGACCGTGACTAAATTTTGTACCTCAATAGAAAAATAGTCGGCAATCAAAAGACGATTCTGTACGATATGTTCAGGTTGATCATTTGAACTTTTCTCGACATTAAGGCTATGATAAAGATTTTTTGAAACACCACTTTGTCGTGTAAAAAATCCATGTTTTATCCCATGGGTGTGTAAAGTAGAAAGTTTTTTTGCGAAGATAGGATGAGGGGTAGGTTTCATAAAAGTTCCTTATGGGGATTATTTGAAGTGAGGGTGGAGATGCTCATATTTGTCAATGAATATTTCAGATAATGATGTGCTTATTGACAAAAGCGCCGATCATTAAAATTGAGGAGGTATGGGGATATTTTTGTCACTGAAATATAAAACTTTAAATAATTTTCCCATCTGATCTGGACCAGAGAGCCGTTCAATGTCTTGGCGGATTTTGTCTTGCAAAGGAGTGCTTTTGCCAACTCCAAGCTGGTTTGCGCGCTCCAGTAGCCCCATTTTAAAAAGAAATTCTCCTTGCTCGAAGATTTCAGCAAAACAGCCCTGTTTAAGAGCTATGTTTTTTAAAAAAGAAAAATCAACATGGGATGTTAAATCATGTTCACCAGGGGCATCAAAAACATCACGAAATCTATGTTTTGAGAGTGCTTGCAAGGTATCGCCAAAGGCAAGCTCACAAGCACCATAGTCAATAAGTAAAGCAGAACCTGTCACTTGCACTAAATGGTGGCTGATTTGTTTCATGAACTGATGTCGTAAGGGGGCATGTTCAAAAATTGTTCCGTCAGGGACTTTAGAACAATAGGTTTGTAGACAAGAAGAGGGAAGTCTATGCGGGGCAGCAATAAAGATGAAATCTCCATTTTGATTGACTGTAATGCGGCGCTCTTTCCATTCTCCATTGACTTTAATATATTGGTTGATAGGGAGTGTATCGAGAAATTCATTAGCAATGAGGAAGAGAGGTTTTGGAGGAATTTGATCAAAATTTTCAATGCTATGGATTTGTTTTTGATAAGAGCAAAGGCGCTTTTTTTGTTCTTTTGCAAGTTTTTTGCTTATTTCGATCAGAAAAATTTCAGCAGCATTAAATGCCGTTTGAGAGAGCTTTTGGATGGTTCGCAAAATATCATCCATCAAAGTTCCTCGTCCTGGACCTATCTCAGCGAGGATAAAAGGATGAGGACAACCTTGAGCTTTCCAGCTTGCAAGAGTCCAAATGCCAATCATCTCTCCAAATAATTGGCTTATTTCAGGTGCTGTAATGAAATCACCAGCATGTCCAAAAGGGGTTTGTGTGTGATAATAACCAAATTGGGGATCGGTGATTGCCAACGTCATATATTGGCTAACAGTGATTGGTCCATTAAGGGCAATAATTTCTTTAATTTTTTCTTTGAGATTGGCCATTTTCTGTCGGTTTATATTTAAAGGCGTGGAGAAGAAGATAAAACCCTACAAGAAGCATGGGAAGAGATAAAGCCATGCCATAGGTAAAACCAGTAGAATGGAAAAGAGTCGAAAACCATTCTGGATCTTCTTGAGGCGCACGGTAAATTTCAGAAATGCTGCGTGTTACTGCGTAGCCTATAATAAATGTTCCTGATACAGTACCGGGACGTTTTAATGCTTTGAACCCAAAAATAAGAAGACACAGGATGATGAAGAGAAGAAATCCTTCCATAAATGCTTCGTAAAGCTGGCTTGGATGGCGCGGTAAATAGTAAGGATCAAGAGGAAAACAAACAGCCCAAGGACGTGTAGTAATATTACCCCATAATTCTTGGTTAATGAAGTTGCAGATTCGTACAATGCCGATACCAATAGGAGCACCTGCAGCAATGATATCAAACATGGCTCGTATGTTAATATGATTTTTACGGGCAAACCAGATCATAGCAATGATAATACCAATAAGTCCGCCATGAAAGGACATTCCCCCATCCCATACGGCAATAATAGCACTTGGATGATTAAAATAGTAAATGGGATCCCATACAAGAACTTGTCCTAAACGCCCTCCGACAACAACACTTATGGCAGACCAGACAACAAAATCTCCGATCTTTTCTTTATCCATAGGAGGGTGGTCTCTATACCATAGAGATGTTTTTTTTAATAATTTTTGCGCATACCACCAAGCAAAAAGAATACCCAGTACGTAACCAAGTCCATACCAATGAAGTGCTATGGGACCTAGCTGGATAATGACAGGATCAAGAAAAGACGGAAAAGCAATGGCTGGACAAGACAAATTGTTCATGAGTTAAGCATCTTACATTATACGAGATGAATATGAAGTGACTCTGATGGTCAGAAATGACAGATGAATACACAATGGTCAAGTCAGTAGGGAGGCTAGTCAGAAAGGGAAATAGATTTCCACTGATTTATCGCGGTAAAAAATATGGTGATAAAAGGAATATTAAAAAATCTTAAACAAAATCATTATGAAAAATCTGCACAGTATGTAAAATATAGAGTAAAAGGAACAAATTACAGTATCTAAATGTTATGAGAATACGCTATAATGCGTGCGTCAATAATTAAAATTTAAGGAAAAAGGTTATGCGTAATGGATCAAATCGTATTCTTGATGAATTAGCAAAATTAGCAACGGATGCTGCTGACGTTGCGCAAGGCATACGACGTGAAGCTGGAACAGCTTTTCGTGTGCAGGCTGAAAAGATAGCAAACAAACTTGATCTTGTTTCTCGCGAAGAGTTTGAGACTTTTAAGGAGATGGTGCTGAAAATCCATGCTGATAACGCTGATTTGAAAAGACGCCTTGATGATTTAAAAAAAGATGATTAAAAAAAACGCAGACACAAAAAAGTAAAATAGTTTAAAAAAAAAGAATCTTCAAAAAAATATCCCCAATTTTTCAATATGATGCGTGAAACTAAAAAATGCTTAATCTTGAGTCTGTTAGAGCGGAGCATTTGTTTATTTTTGATTTTTTTTTGGGTAAAGTACATTTTTTTGAATCAGGGGGGCTGGCGCTATGAAATTGTATCAATACACTGAAAAGACTTGATGATTCGTTTTATGACTATCAGGTTGCCCTAAACAGCGCGATTGTGTTCTGGGTGTTTGTGTACTGTCGATGTTTTTATGTGTATTTGTTTGGTGTAAAGGTTCTGATTGTAGCAAAATATTGTTACAGTTGAGACGGTTTATATTCTGTTGACAATGTTTTAAGATGATTGAGGATTGTGATGAGGCTTGCATTTTGCGCCACAGAAAGAAAAGAGCACCCTGTTGACTTTATCGAACAGATTGCCTGTGAATATGATTGGTCGTTTGAGCGGGATGCACAAGATGAAATTAGCGTTTGTGTGGAAGGAAAACGCGCAAACTATCGTCTTGCTTTTTCATGGATGGAAGAGCATGAAGCACTTCATTTAGCTTGTTCGTTTGATCTCTCTATTAAAAATGCTCGAACAGCTGAAATACAGCGCTTATTGCTAGCAATTAATGAAAAGTTGTTGTTGGGACATTTTGATTACTGGCAAAGGAATAATTCAGTTATTTATCGACAAGGTCTTCTTTTGGCTGGTGGGATGCATCCATCTCATATACAGGTTGAAACATTGTTGATACATGCACTTAAAGCCTGTGAAAGCCATTATGTTGCATTTCAGATGGTTGCTTTATCGGGAGAAAGTGCTTACAAGGCACTACAGTACACTTTGTTTGAAACTGTAGGGAATGCCTAAAATATACAGTCTGTTATTTTTACAGACGGTTTGCGGAAATATTGCTCATAGGGGGACATCAAGAATAGCGCGCACTCCCCCGAGTGGGCTCTCATCTAATTGTATATTGCCACCATGGCTGCGTGCTATGTCTTGAGCAATAGAAAGACCAAGTCCTGTTCCACTTGCATCTTGATTTCGCGCTTTATCAAGTCGAAAGAATGGCTTAAAAACTTCTGTGCGCATATTTTTATGAATTCCAGGTCCATTATCATCGATTATTAATATAAAAGATTCTTGTTGAGAGTTAGCGGTTAGTTTAACGGTCGTGCCGTAACAAAATGCATTTGATACAAGATTGCTGACCAAGCGTGTAAAAGCACGGGGACGTACTTGTATTTCTGTAGGACCTTCAATAGTGTAAGAAAATTGACGTTTGTGAAGACGAGCATCGGTGGAGAATTTTTGCATAAGAGCATTTAAATCAAAAGTCTTGACACTTTCACTTCCTTCACCACGAGCAAAAGCAAGATAATCTTCTAACATATTTTGCATGTCACTTACATCTTGCTCAAGCGGTTTAATATCAAAGTCAGTATTTACTAATGCCAGCTGAAGTTTAAAGCGTGTAAGAATGGTTCTTAAATCATGACTTACTCCTGAGAGCATCATGGTACGTTGTTCAATTTGGCGTTCAATACGTTCACGCATGCGTAAAAAAGCGATGCCTGCACGTCGGACTTCATCAGCTCCTTGTGGTTGAAATCCTTTTGGTAAAGGACGACCGCGTCCAAAGCTTTCTGCTGCTTCAGCCAATTGTTGAATCGGTTTGATTTGATTGCGTAAAAAGTAAATTGCTATCAGCAATAAAACAAGAGCTGTTCCTACCATCCAGCTTAAAAAAATAGCAGTATTGGAAGCATAGGCTTGGCTGCGTGGAGCAAAGACGCGTAAAATGTTGTGACCAAGGTGGATACGGATTTCAACAAGATCAGAATCTCCTACGGTATCGATCCAGAAGGGACGGTTAATTTGGCGGGTGATTTCTTCACTTAAAAAATAGTCAAGAATTGCAAAAAATGGCTTAGGTCCTGGAGGGGGTAAGGAGGTAGGAGATAGAATAGAAATATTTAATCCCATACGTTGTTGTGCAATACGCTTGATATCTTCATAGTTATCTTGTTGGGGATATGTTTCAAGAATATCAATAATGGCTGAAATATCATGCACGACAGCCGTTGAAAGACGCTCGGTTACCATTTGCCAATGGCGTTCCATAAAGACATAAGCAATGACCGTTTGCAGAAGCACCATGGGAGCGATGATAATGATCAAAGAGCGAGCATAAAGCCGTTTAGGCATTTTTTTCGTTAACCATCGAAGAAAAAATCTTAAAGGTTTGATCATTCTTGTGCCTATTCAATAGAGAGTTTGTACCCTATTCCTCGCACGGTTTGGAGCCATAAGGCAGTGCTGGGTTTTTTTCGATTTTACGACGAAGGCGGTTGATCTGCACATCAATGGCACGTTCACTTACATTGCTGTCATCGGTCGCGAATTTATGGCGCGGAATTGTATCGCCTGCATTTTCGGCAAAAATGATCATCATTTCTTGTTCTTTATCTGTTAATTTAATAATTTCTCCTCCTTTTTTGAGTTCGCGTCGTGAAATTGAAAATATATAAGGACCAAAAACTATTTGCTCAATTTTAGGTTGGTGAGGGGGAAAACCACGTCGTAAAATGGCGTTGATGCGAAGGAGAAGTTCACGAGGGTCAAACGGCTTAGCCAGATAATCATCTGCCCCTGCTTCTAATCCACGGATACGATTGTCTATTTCTGATAAAGCTGTTAACATAAAGATAGGGACATCTTTTGTTTGGCGGAGTGAATGAGTGAGATCAATACCGTTTTCGCCAGGCATCATGACATCAACAATAAGAAGATCAAAATCTAAACTTACTAACAGTCGTCTTGCTTCATTCGCATTAGCTGAAACTGAAACACGAAATCCATTTTTAATGAGAAACTGAAATAAAAGATTGCGAATACGTGTATCGTCATCAATCACAAGAAGGTGAGGGGCATCGTCACACAAAACTTGAACGTGATTGCTCATTCTTAAAAAAACCTTGATAAAAATTTAGTTTACACAAAATGCAAGTTTACATAAGTTGTATAAAGCTGTCGAGCAGCACCTTTACCTTAAAGGAGAGAAAGTTTTATTTATAAATTTAAAAAAGTTATTTTTGAAAAGGATATTATGGGTAGTCTTAATATACATATTATTCCAGTTACGACATTTCAACAAAATTGCACTTTGCTTTTTGATAGTGAATGTAAAACGGGGGTTCTCGTTGATCCTGGTGGTGATTGGCCACGAATTCAAGACGTAATCGAAAAGAATGGTGTTATCGTTGAGGCTATTTGGATAACACATGGTCATTTTGATCATGTAGGAGCAGCAATGCAAGTGAAAGAAGCGCTTAATGTAAAAATTATCGGTTCACATCGCGATGATAAGCCTGTGATGGATGCCGTGAGCGAAAGCGCAAAAAATTATGGCATCACTGATGCTTGCATTTGTATTCCTGATCGATGGTTAGAAGATGGTGAGTGCGTTCATTTTGCTGGACATGTGTTTAAGGTTTTTCACACCCCAGGACATTCCCCTGGTCATGTTATTTATTTCAATAAAAAAGAGCGCTTAGCCCTCTTGGGTGATGTTCTTTTTCGTGGCTCTATTGGACGTACGGACTTTCCCTTCTGTTCCCATGAAAAATTGATGCAATCTCTTCGAGAAAAAGTTTTACCTTTAGGCAACGATGTTCGTTTCATCTGTGGGCATGGTCCCAAAAGTAGCATAGGCTATGAGCGCCAAAATAATCCTTTTCTTCAAGATTTTAGTATATGAGCAAACAAAAAAAAACGCTTTGAAGCGTTTTTTTTTGCCATTTAAAATTTTTTAGTAGGGCAGAACAGAAGTTAATTTATTGGGGCATAACAAAGGTGTTCGACGCCTTTACGGTCTCGGAAAGTTCCTGTTTTAGGGTTGAAGGAACGGTATTTTTTCTTGCAATAGTTAAGCCAATCAGATTCTAATGATTGTTGTACTGGCTCATATTCCACCGTTTGCGGAGCTTCATAAATTATCTGTTCTTGTGGAGCCTGTTGATATACAATTTGATGCTGTGGTGCGGTTTGATAAACAACTTGTGGCTGTTCTGATTTTTTAAAAATTTTGCCGAGAAGTGCACCTGCTGCAAGAGCAAGAATGCCCATTGCTAAAGCTTCTCCTGAGTTATTTATATTAATACTACTGTGTTTTGTCTTTTTGCGCTCGACATAATGATATGTCTTGTGTTCAACATGATGGTGTTGTTGTGCTCCCCATTTATGGCTAACATAATGACGCGTGTGGGGGTTATCAAAAGAGTGATGTTCACTATGAGAAAAATGGGAGCTAAAATTGTGAGACGGTAAACCAGCCTCCCTTCTCATGTCATAGTTATGATACCATGCCATATCTGCAAGCGTTGGATTTAATGGCATCAAAACGGTTGCAGTAGACATTGCTGATAATACCGCTAATCTGAAGAGTTTTTTCATAATGATGCTCCTTGTGTCAATTCGTATTTTTCACATCCTACACGTTTCAAACTGAATAGAGACTGAACAATTTTGGACTTTATTGTGACAAAAAAATAAAAATTCATTTAGTTAAAACTATTATCAATACAATAAAATAAAATCATGACAGAATTTTGATTTCAATTAATGTACTCTTCTTAAGATTAATTAAGCAGCTTGTATTTAGAGCACCAGATTTTTTACTATTGGTTATAAATTATTTATTGATGAGTAATTTTTTATTGCTTGATACAATATGAATTGAACAATAGGTGTATGAACAAAAGTTATCGTTTTTTATTATAGGCTTATGGTGCTAAGATAGAACCTTATTTGTGTGATTGAATACAGTCCTGTTTGACCACTCTCTTGTGAGGCTAAATATTGAGTTCGATATCATATTATAACTGTATAAATATAATATATTGCGGGAACTTTTTTTGATATATGGGAAACATTCTTGTTGGGATATGGCTGTTAGTTTGACAGTATTGGCATAACAAAATGCATTTGACACAAGATTGCTGATGAGACGCCTGAAGGCACGTGGGCGTGCTTGTATTGGTGTAGGGCTTTCAATGGTGTAGGAAAATTGACGTTTGTGAAGATGCACATCGGTAGAGAATTTTTGCATAAGAGCATTTAAATCAAAAGTTTTAACACACTCACTTTCTTCACTACGGGCAAAAGCAAGGTAATCTTCTAACATGTTTTGCGTGTCGCTCACATCTTGTTCAAGCAGCTTGATATCAAAGTCAGTATTTGCTAACGCTTGCTGAAGTTTAAAACGGGTGAGAATGGTTCTTAAATCATGGCTTACACCCGAAAGCATCGTGGTGCGTTGTTCGATATAGTTAGAAGATGGTGAGTGTGTGTATTTTGCTGGACATGAGTTTAGGGTTTTACATACACTGGGGCATTCCCCTGGTCATGTTATTTATTTCAATGAAAAAGAGCACTTAGCCCTCTTGGGTGATGTTCTCTTTCGTGGTTCTATTGGACGTACGGACTTCCCCTTCTGTTCTTATGAAAAATTGATGCAATCCCTTCGAGAAAAAGTTTTACCCTTAGGCGATGATGTTTGTTTTATCTGTGGGCATGATCCCAAAAGTAGCATAGGCTATGAGCGCCAAAATAATCCTTTTCTTCAAGATTTTAATATATGAGAAAACAAAAAAACGCTTTGAAGCGTTTTTTTTTGCCATTTAAAACTTTTTTAGTAGGACGCAACAGAAGTTAATTTATTGGGGCATAACAAATGTGTTCCAAACCATTACGGTCTCGAAAGGTCCCTGTTTTAGGGTTAAAGGAACGGTATTTTTTCTTGCAATAGTTAAGCCAATCAGATTCTAATGATTGCTGGAATGGCTCATATGCCACCGTTTGCTGCACTTGATAAACCCCTTGATTTTGCGGAACTTTTTGATAAATTACCTGACTTTGTGGTACTATTTGATAAACCACTTGTGGCTGTTCTGGTTTTTTTAAAATTGTACCAAGAATTGTACCTGTTGCAAGACCAAGAATGCCCACCGCTAAAGCATCTCCTGAGTTGTCTATATGAATATTACTGTGTTTTGTCTTTTTGCGCTCGACGTAATGATATGTTTTGTTTTCAACATGATGATAATGGTGGTGGTGGTGATGATGGTGTTGTTGTTGTTGTTGTTCCGTCTTACTATGTTTGGCTACAGACCTTTCATGTTTGGCTTTAAATCTTCTCTTGTTGTCATCAGAACTCTTGTGGAAATCATCAACAAACTTTTGGAAATCATCAGAAAAAAAACCACGTTTTTTATCAGAACAATGGGAGTGAGAAAAACCGCAAGGCAGAATATCAGCTCTCTTCCTTATTTCCCTTATCGCATCATCTCTTTCTTTACGCATCTTCCTCATCATATCATCTATTTCTCTCGAGATAGAGTCACTACGATTCCATGCCATATCCGCAAGCGTTGCATTTAGCGGCATCAAAATGGTCACAGTTGACATTGCTGATAATACCGCTAACCTGATCACTTTTTTCATAATGATGCTCCTTGTGTTAATTCGTATTTTTCACATCCTACACGTTTCAAACTGAATAGAGCCTGAACAATTTGGGACTTTATTGTGACAAAACAAATAAATAAGCCATTTAGTAAAAGCTATCATAGATACTGACAAAATTTTGATTTCAATTTAATGTATTTAATTGATAAGATTGTATTGGTAGTAGATGATTTTTACTATGTTGTATAAAGTATTTATTTGGGAATAATTTGTTACTATCAATTAATTTAATGTAATTTAATAACTATTTTATAAATAAAGCCTATAGTTTTATCACTATATAATTATGATTAATATTAAATTATATATTGTAGTATAATTGTATAAATATAATATATTTGTAGTAATATTTTGTTTCATGGAAGATATTTTTTAAAATTTGTCTGCATTTATTTATATTTTAGAAGTTTTTACAGTTTTAAAGATTTTTATAATAAAGTTGAACAAGAAAGATTTTTTAAAAAGTCAATAAGTTTAGGCATTTTTTGTAAAATATCCTCTCTTATGTTGTCTTAGAAAAATTGGAATATTTTTAATATTTGCTGTTATCTATTTTTAGGGCAATACTGTTTGCTCTTCATCGATAGTCAGTTTTTTAGAAGAGCTAAAGATTAGTTTTGGCGGTTTGAAATTTTTTGCTCCTTCATTGATTGCGTTTTTTTCGTTTTATTGTTGCTTGATTAGGGGTGTTTTTACGAGATTTTCCTTTTTGATTTTCCAAAATACCAGTGTCCATGGTTGGTCCCATGTGTGCAAGGTTTGGTTTGGAGAAAAGACTTGGTTGTAATACGCGCTCATGGGTGGATTGTTCGCTATGATGTGTTAAGGGATTTTCCGCGAGTTCTAGTTCTATCTTTTGTAATTGTTTGATTTCATCGCGAAGGTGTGCTGCTTCTTCAAAATTAAGATCAGCAGCTGCTTCATGCATTAATTTTTCGAGGTGTTTAATATGAGATGCTAAATTGTTGCCAACCATATTTTTTTTCTCGATGACATCAGGGATATTTGTATGAATATGGTTGTTTTCATAGCCTGAATTAAGAATATCTCCGATATTTTTTTTGATACTTTTCGGTGTGATATGGTGTTCTTCATTATAGGCTATTTGTTTTTGTCGACGTCTTTGTGTCTCCTGTAAGGCTCGTTTTATGGAACCAGTGATCGTATCTGCATAGAGGATAACACGGCCATCTACGTTACGTGCAGCACGTCCGATTGTTTGTATGAGGGAAGTTTCAGAGCGCAAAAAGCCCTCTTTATCGGCATCTAGAATGGCAACAAAACCACATTCTGGAATATCTAAGCCTTCTCGGAGCAAGTTGATACCGATGAGGACATCAAAGGTGCCAAGCCGAAGATCGCGTAGAATCTCAATGCGTTCTAATGTATCAATGTCGGAATGCATATAGCGTACACGAATACCTTGTTCGTGCAGATATTCCGTTAAATCTTCGGCCATACGCTTGGTTAGGACGGTCACCAATGTACGGTAGCCCTTTTGAATTGTTTTCCGAATTTCATTCACAACATCATCGACTTGAGTGCGTGCTGGACGAATTTCTGTTTCTGGATCGACAAGCCCTGTTGGGCGAATGATTTGTTCAGCAAAAGTACCGTGAGATTGTTCTATTTCCCACCGTCCAGGTGTTGCGGAGACAGCAATTGTTTGTGGGCGCATGGCATCCCATTCTTCAAAGCGCAAAGGACGGTTGTCCATACAGGAAGGGAGGCGAAAACCATATTCTGCTAAGGTTGCTTTTCTGCGAAAATCACCTCGGTACATACCACCAATTTGGGGAATGGTTACATGGCTTTCATCGATAAAAACAAGAGAATTGAGTGGAATATATTCGAATAAAGTTGGGGGTGGTTCACCGGGATTTCGTCCTGTTAAATAACGTGAATAATTTTCAATTCCCGGACATGAACCGGTGGTTTCCAACATTTCCAAATCAAAAACTGTACGTTGTTCTAAACGTTGTGCTTCTAAAAGACGTCCAGCTTCGTTCAACTCATCGAGGCGTTGAACGAGTTCCATTTTGATAGATTTCATCGCTTGGTTAAGTGTTGGGCGTGGTATTACGTAGTGTGAGTTGGCATAAATTTTAATTGATTGAAGATCGCCTGTTTTTTGTCCGGTGAGAGGATCAAATTCCGTAATTGTTTCCACTTCATCGCCAAAGAGCGAAATACGCCAAGCACGATCTTCGAGGTGGGCAGGGAAAATTTCGATTGTATCCCCTCGTACACGAAAGGAACCACGAACGAAGTTGATATCTTGTCGATAATACTGTTGAGAGACTAAATCAGCCAAGAGTTTTCGTTGATTGAGTTTGTCCCCTTTTTCTATTTCGAAGGTCATGGCCGTATAGGTTTCTACGGAACCAATTCCGTAGATGCAGGAGACAGATGCGACGATAATAACATCATCACGCTCTAAGACAGCGCGTGTTGCAGCATGACGCATCCGGTCGATTTGTTCATTAATTGAGGATTCCTTTTCAATATAAGTATCTGAGCGTGCAACATAGGCTTCTGGTTGATAATAGTCATAATAGGAAACAAAATATTCGACGGCATTATGGGGAAAAAAATTTTTAAATTCCCCATAAAGCTGCGCTGCTAGAGTTTTATTGGGAGCTAAAATCAGAGCTGGACGCTGTGTTTTTTCAATGATATTGGCCATTGTATAGGTTTTCCCTGAGCCGGTAACACCCAAAAGCACTTGTGTACGTTCATTTTTTTGAATTCCCTCGACCAGAGTTTTAATGGCTTGAGGTTGATCTCCCGCTGGTTTAAAAGATGTTTCGAGTTGAAATGGAATACCACCTTCAGATTTTTCAGGACGAATGGGGCGGTGAGGTGTCCATAATGCACCATTCTTAAAAAGAGGATTACCTGAAGCAATAAGAGCAGAAAGAGCTTCTACTGTTGCAGTAACACCATTTTTCATTGTTGTATCCTTTGATAGAAAAGTGCTGGTGATTTTAAAGAAAATACTAATTTTTACAAATTTATTACGACAACAGCAAAACGTTATTGAACAGATTTATTTTGGTTTATTAGAGCTTTCATTAGGATATTGATCAAGTTTTTTATGAGACAAATTCTTCGAAGTATTTCTTTGGAAGGAGCATATTTGTGGTTGTTCGTGAACACTATTGCATTTTTGCCATGATGATATTCAAGAGGGCATAAGTTATTATAGCTGTTATGGAGAATAATCGGTACGTTTGGGCATTAAAGACATTGTATATGTGTGATAAAGATCATTTCCATCTTTAAATGAAAGATAACGAGATGACACCCAACCTATTTGAGTGTTATATCGGATATGGCACCAATTTCCTTCACAGTTTTTAACAAAAACTAATTCTCCAGCAGAGATTAAGCCGCAAAGTGCATATTGAGTGCTGGGACCTGTTCTAAAATTAAGATTTCTCGTAACAAAAGCATCTGCTGCCTCTGATATTGTTGTGGCTAAAAAGAAAGAGCCAAACATAAAAAAAATGACGATTTTTTTCATTTTTCTGTAAAGAATTTCTTTAGAGATTTTCTATCCTTCTCTCTTCATATTCTATATAATTTCTTTTACTAGATTATGATAAAACAGAAAAAAATACAATTCTTTCTTCTTTAGGACACTTTAAAGAGAAGAGTGAAGTTTAACGTTTTAAACACCAAAATGAGATGTTTTAATCACTATTTGTGCATGTTTTGTTTCCTTTATTTATTTTTATATGGAAAACAGCGATACTGTACTATATAATAAAAAAGATCGTAGTTTTCGGATTCCAAAAGTAATTTTGGAAGCCGTTTTTTGTATTTTTATTAAACCTTCCGTGTAATAGAAAGGGACGGATTATGGAAAAAGTTCCGATGACTACAGCTGGTTTTGAGAGTCTTAAAGAAGAGTTGCGTTGGCGTCAACAACAGGAGCGTCCGCGAATTATTGAAGCAATTTCTGAGGCGCGTGCGCATGGTGATTTATCTGAAAATGCTGAGTATCATGCAGCTAAAGAAGCACAAAGTCATAATGAGGGGCGTATAAATGAGCTTGAAGATTATATCGCACGAGCAGAAGTTATAGATGTCTCGCGTCTTTCAGGTGACAAAATAAAATTTGGTGCAACCATTAAACTCTTGGATGAGGATACTGAGGAAAAAAAAGTGTATCAGATCGTAGGGGATCAAGAAGCTGATGTAAAGGTTGGTAAAATCTCTATTTCTTCGCCTATCGCACGTGCACTTATTGGCAAGCAAGAAGGTGATGTGATTGAGGTGAATGCACCAGGTGGTGCGCATAATTACGAGATCATTAAGGTTCAGTACATCTAAATAACATATGGATTATTATGCGTGTATCTTTGGACGAAACTGAAATTATTGCGCCTCACTTTAAAAGGCGTTTGTCGGGAGTAACATCTACGATTATTCAGCTTATTCCACTGCAACGCGAACAGGGTGTGCGTATATCCACTTTGGGGTTTGGTTTACCACGAACTTTACCGACACTTGCCTTTAAGGACCTTTTCGGACTTTGGAAAAGTCCGAAAGGGAAGCCATTTCGTATTTGGCATGCACGACGCAATATTGAGATGCTTTGCGGGGTGTTTTTACGCGATGTTTTGCGAATGAAGCTTAAACTCATCTTTACTTCGGCATCTCGACGCGAACACAAGCCTTTTACCAAATGGTTGCTTCGTCGTATGGATAAAGTTATCGCTACTAGTGTATGTACGGGAACCTATCTAGAAGTGCCTCATAAGGTTATTATGCATGGAGTGGATATTAGGCGTTTTTCACCCCCCAAAATTCCTGATGATTACTTTCCAGCAACTGGGGTGCCAGGAAAATATGCGGTAGGATGTTTTGGGCGCGTGCGCTATTTAAAGGGTACTGATTTGTTTGTGGACGCGATGATAGCATTATTGCCTGACTATCCCGAATGGACAGCACTTATCGCTGGTCGGACTACAGAACAGCATTATGGTTTTGAAAAGAAATTACGACAGAAGATTGCTGAAGCTGGTTTAAACGACCGCATTATTTTTCTTGGTGAAAGGCTTGATATACCTGTGTGGTATCGCCGTTTATCACTTTATGTAACTCCGTCTCGTTTGGAAGGTTTTGGTCTGACACCATTGGAGGCAATGGCATCACAGACGGCTGTAGTGGCGAGTGATGTAGGAATTTTTAAAGAATTGGTGGTCGAGGGAACAGGAACGGTTGTTCAAGCAGGAGATGGAGCGGCTTTAACAGCAGCAATTGAACCTTATTTTGCTGATGTAGAAAAAACATTGGCAGCCGGAAAGAAAGCTTTAACCCATGTTCGTACTCACTTTCCTTTGGAAAAAGAGGCAAGCAAGATTGAAAGTGTTTACAAAGAACTGTTTGCAGAAAAAACACTTTGATTATTATATCAAAAATCTTTTTGAGGAATGATAAAAGTATTTTTCTTAAAGGTTTTTCATAGTCATTAAGAAAACAGCTCAATGATATAAATGTTATTTTACAAAATTTATATTGTCTTTAGTAGCACGCTATAAAAAGTTCTCAAAATTTTGGATAAAATATTAAAAATGTATACGCTTGAGAGCGATATGTAGTTTATGATAAAGCATACTAGGAGAGAAGAAAGCTACTTTTATTCATTGATATTTTAGAATAAGAAAATAATGCTTTAACTCAAGTCTGGGGATTTATGCACTATCTTATACGGGGTCGTGCTGATATTGTTCGTTTTGTAAGACTTAAATAGATAGCAAAAAAAAACGTTTTCTTGTCTTAAAAAGATAATGATGGTATCTCCATGGATGAAATAGTCGTACATATTTTCAATAAATTCATAATAAGATGGATTTAAGATCAATATATATATATATATATATGATTTTTATAGATAATTTACCGTTTCAATTTGAATAAGAGCTTTGAGTACCGTAAGATTTTCTTATGTAAAATCTGTTGATATTAACAATGAGAGCTATCTTCTTGCACATCACAATTGGAAGAGAGCATGTGGCGGATAAAAACTATTTAAGAAAGGTGTAAAGAGATTTCTTATAAATTGTCTGAAATGCAGTCTGTTGCAACATTAACAGCAGAAAAATAATATGATGGTGCTAATTGTATCTTATGTTGTGGTTTCGGTATGCACTTTATTATTTAAGTAAAAATGATGGGACCAATTATATCTTATACCTTTTATAAGAATTGTTGTGAAATGAATAAGATGAGTATTGTGAGATGTTTTTTAACAAGCTTGTAAATTTGTAATAGAATGCATTCTATTTTCCATAAAGATGTTGTTCTATTAAAGAGAAAAAACATTTTTATTAGCAAATATTCATATTTTTTGCATTAGAAATTATTCATAAAAAAAAGAATGTTTTATGTGCCCATTTTTAACGATAAAAGGGCTTAATAGAGTAAAGAGTTATATGTTATGAATGTGAAAGCTCTTGGTACTTGATTGTTCTTGCCGAATTATTTTTATGTTAACTTGTATAATCATCTATATGATAATTTGATTGAAATTTCAGAAAATTTTCGGTCGATTGAGTGAAGGTTGAATATTATTACGCATATTGTTCATACCTTTTATTTTGGTAAAATAAAGTGTTATGCATTAAAATTGTTCACGCCAGAAAGCGGGAATAAAAAGGACGAATATTGTTATGATTTCAAGGCGTCCAGCTAACATTAGAAAACTTAAAATCCATAAAGCATTATCATTGATTGTAGAGAAATTACCTGCAGGGCCAATGATATCTCCAAAGCCTGGACCAACATTTGAAAGTGCGGTTAAGACACCTGTAAAGGCAGAGGTAAAGTCAAGACCGGTTGTAAGCAAAAGTGCAGTGCCGATAACAAGGCAAAACATATAAAGACAGACAAAAAACAAAACGGCTTGGGCAACGTCATTTGATATATTTGAGTGATCATAGCGCGCTTTTACAACGACATTAGGAGAAAGAAGTTTTTCTATATTTGTTTGTGTAATACGCCAAAGAATAATGAGGCGATTGATTTTCATGCCACCAGAAGTAGAACCAGCACATCCGCCTGTAAAAGAAACAATGAAGAAAATTCCAAGCGCAAACGGTCCCCAAAGTTGATAATCTTCAGCGCTGTAACCGGTGGTGCTAATAATGGATGAAAGGTGAAAAATGACATCAAGGAAAATCAAGTGGAACGCGCGATGATCATAAAACCGTAGCCATGCCGCTAAAGCAAAGCTGAAAAGGAGAACGATATGGAGAAAAACAATCACTTGTGGGTCAAGGAAGCGTTTAGAGTGTCCAGGAAGGACTAATTTAACATAAAGTACGAAAGGTAAAGCAGAAAGCAACATGAAGATTGTTGAAATAATTAAGATGGCTGGTGTATCAGAAAAATAGCCAAAAGAAGCATCATGCGTTGAAAAACCAGCTGTTGCTACTGTACTCATTGCATGGTTAATGGCATCAAATAAATTCATGCCTGCAGCAAAATAAGAAAGCATACAAGCCAATGTTAACCCAATATAAGCGATGATAATTCCGTTAGCAATTTGGTTGATGCGAGGCAATATTTTTTCAGATTTATCAGATGATTCCATATGAAAAAGTCGCACGCCACCCACACGCAGTGAAGGCAAAATTAAGAGGGCTAAACCGATAAAACCAATGCCCCCAATCCAGCATATAAGAGAACGCCATAATAAAATACTTCGCGATAAATTATCAAGATCAGAAAGGACTGTGGAGCCTGTTGTTGTAATTCCAGAAACAGATTCAAAAATGGCTCCTGCTAGAGAAATGGGAAGAGGAGAAAGATAAAGAGGTAAGGCACCTACGATGCTTCCTGTAAGCCAAAGACAAACAGTGAGCATAAAGCCAAGCCGTGCTGAAAAGCGACAAGTAGCTCCCTTAGTTGCTAAAAGAATCAGCGTTGCTAACATGGTGGTTATGGCACAAGAATAGAGAAAGCTTATCCAATTACGATTGTTGTCGTGCAAATCCACAAAAATTGGCAAAAGCATTGCTCCTCCCATGATTAAGGCAAAACGTGCACAGACATTGATAATAAATTGAAAAATGATCGTTCCCTATCTTTGTATCTCTTTTTATTATGGTTTTGTGCTCATAAGAAGTTACATTTTTCTCTTTATAGGATAAGGATTAATTCTTAACATTAGCGTGCCTTGATGAATTAGTAATCAGACCTTTTCATAAAACTTGAAAAGAAGTATACATAACATAATTAGGGCTCTTGAAAAATATTTTTTTAAAAGGCTGCATTCCGTTATCATTTATAGAATAATTAATTTATAATAAAGTGAAGGGGATTTAATGGTACAATCGCATATTCGTCTGCTAATTATTGGCTCAGGTCCGGCTGGTTATACAGCGGCGGTCTATGCAGCAAGAGCAATGCTTAAGCCGGTTTTGGTGACGGGCTTGCAGCAGGGTGGACAATTAACAATTACAACTGATGTTGAGAATTATCCAGGTTTTGCAGATCCCATTCAAGGACCATGGTTGATGGAACAAATGGCAAAACAAGCTGAGAATATGGGGACAAAAATTGTCTATGATACAATTATAAAGGCTGATTTGTTGAAGTATCCTTTTGTCTTATATGGGGATTCAGGAACACAATATTCTTGTGATGCACTGATTATTGCAACAGGAGCTCAAGCGCGCTGGCTTGGTTTAGAAAGTGAACAGACCTTTATGGGCGGAGGTGTTTCCGCTTGTGCTACATGTGATGGCTTTTTTTATCGTGATAAGGACGTTATTGTCGTGGGAGGAGGAAATACGGCTGTTGAAGAAGCACTTTATTTATCGCATTTGGCTAAAAGTGTAAGCGTGGTTCACAGGCGGGGGCAGTTTCGGGCAGAAAAAATTTTACAAGATAGGTTGCTGGCTTGTAATAATGTGCGTGTTCTTTGGGATCATGTGGTTGAAGAAATTGTGGGGCTGCCAGCTCAAGATTCAATGGGCGCTGTTGTAACAGGGGCACGTCTGAAAAATGTTAAGACAGGTCACGAGATGAAAGTGAATGCAGAGGGCATATTTATTGCCATTGGGCATGATCCTGCTGTTTCTCTGTTTGAAGGACAGCTGAAACAAAAACGAGGCGGCTATTTATGGACAGCACCCGACTCAACAGCAACAAGCATTGCTGGTGTTTTTGCTGCTGGGGATGTGACAGATGAAACATTCCGCCAAGCTGTAACAGCTGCGGGAAGAGGATGTATGGCAGCGTTGGAAGCAGAACGGTTTTTGGATATACCCAGGCGTTAGTCACTCATTGAGAACATAGAGAATATAGAGGTAGAATTAATTGTGGCGCCACCGTTGGATTGGGATAAGTTAAGGGTTTTTCACGCTGCAGCAGAAGCGGGATCTTTTACGCATGCTGCTCAAAAACTTCATTTATCTCAATCAGCCGTTTCACGACAGGTTTCGGCTTTAGAACAAGAGGTTGGGGTATCCTTATTTCAACGTCATGCGCGTGGTTTGATTCTTACAGAACAGGGAGAAACTCTTTATCGTACAGCTCATGATGTTTTGATGAAGCTTGAAAGTGTGCGTTTGCAATTAAGTGAAAGCTATGCAAAACCAACGGGGCACTTGCGTGTGACCTCGACCTTTGGAATGGGGGCAGGGTGGATTGCAGAGCGTATGCCAGAATTTCTTAGTCTTTATCCTGATATGCAGGTTCAGCTTTTGCTTTCCGATGAAGAGCTTGATTTGACAATGTGTCATGCGGATTGTGCTGTTCGCTTACATCAACCCAAACAACCTGATCTTATACAAAGAAAACTCTTTACAATTCATATGCATGTCTATGCTTCGGAAAAGTATATTGCAAATTATGGAAAGCCGGAAAAATTGTCTGATCTCGATGAGCATCGTATTATTTCGTTCGGTGAACCTGTTCCACCTTATTTGTCTGGTTTAAATTGGTTGGAAAAGGCTGGTAGAAGTGATGGATCATTGCGCGTTTCAGTTTTACAAATCAACAATATCATCTCAATAAAGAATGCGCTTATGCGTGATCTTGGGATTGCTGTGCTTCCTGATTATATCGTCAATAATGATGAGCATTTAGTGCGTCTTTTTCCTGATATGGTTGATATTCCTTCTTTTGATACTTTTTTTTGTTATCCTTATAATTTAAAGAATTTGGCAAGGTTAAATGCTTTTCGAGATTATATTTTTTTAAAAGCTCGCCAGTGGTCTTTTTAATATTAATATCTTAATTTATAAGGAATAATTAGCTATTTTGCAACTTGAGACTCCCGTAATATTCTTTCGTTTCAAATTTGCCTATATTGAATCAATTAAAATTATTTGTTGCACATTAAAAGTGGAGGGAGTCCGTACGGGTAAATATTTTTGAAAAGAGGGATAAATGTTTTTTTACAAATGCTAGCAAACGTGAGAGCTATTATATATTGAAAAATGGACAATCGTGTGATGGTGTAGTTAACATTTTTACTATTTAATTAAAGAGAGTGGTACATGATGGAGACAAATTTAAAGCTATGTGTTTATTGCATAGCAGATACGCTTAAGTCTTTATTGTGCTTTTCCTTATAAAATGACATAGAATACTATCTCTTGATTATGTTGCCTCCCAGTTTCGTTTTCTTGAGTGTTCCCTTACGAAGATCTATCAGATTGATTTTATCTCTGAGGATCTTCCAAATTTGCCGGACATATGTCCGGCTTTTTTTTAATTTTTGAAAGAGTCCCTAGAAATTGCAATATATGGGAAGATGATAAAGAAAAAATTTCGAAACTGGTGGATATCCAACAATTTTTTTAAGAATACTAAAATTCAATGAGGAGTTTGAGAGGGGATATTCTATTGTACTGTAAAAGTCTGTCTTTTAGGGGTGTGATATAAAATATTTAAAACCTTATACATGAAGTGCTTTTTATTAGAATGTGAGGTGAATATTTAAGGCAGGTCTTGTTCATAAAGCCTATGAAGTAAATCAAGTAGTTATTAAATAGAACTTAAAGGAAACTGGATTGCTTACACAACGATGGGAGGTGGCTTCTTCTTCGTTTTAGGACGAAGAAGAAGCTGAGAAATAGAAGAGATTTTATTGTAAGGGCCTTTGATTATAAGGGCAATTGTGTTTAAAAGTGCTCGGTCTTTTTTAGAGTTATAAATTGAATGGAGAAAGTAGAATAGGCTTGTCATCTCTTATGATAATAGACCGATTCATTTATTTGATAGCTAAATTTTTTTGATCTTTATCTACAGCATCTATTTTTGTGTTTATTCATAGATATTTTTGCTGAATCGATAGATTTCGTGACACAGTTTCAGATATTTTCTCGGATATACTAACATTCGGCAAAAAACAATCACAAGAGATGATATTAAAAATTTTAAATTAAACTGTTGCAAAAACGCTGTATACGTATACAAGCTTTTTCAAGTAATTCTTCTGATGTTGCATAAGAAATACGAAAAGTTGATCCAAGTCCAAAAGCAGATCCTTGGACGACAGCAACAGCTTCTGTTTCTAGAAGCGCTATGGCAAAGTCTTCATCATTCGTAATACGTTGACCATTGGGTGTTTTCTTTCCAATAAGTCCGGTGCAAGAAGGATAAACATAAAAAGCACCCTCAGGCGTTGGACAGTAAATGCCAGGAGCTTGATTTAGCATGGAGACAACGAGATCACGGCGTGCTTGAAAAATACTTTTATTTTTAGCAATAAAGTCTTGTGGTCCGTTAAGTGCTTCAACCGCAGCCCATTGTGAAATGACACTTGTTCCAGATGTTTGCTGTCCTTGAATGGTATCCATGGCTTTAATTAATTCTTGTGGTCCGCCTGCATAACCGATTCTCCATCCCGTCATCGCATAGGCTTTAGAAACACCATTCATTGTGAGTGTACGCTCATAAAGCGCTGGTTCTACTTGAGCTGGAGTCACAAAGGTAAAACCCTCATATGTGAGATGTTCATATATATCATCGGAAAGGATATAAACATGAGGATATTTTACTAAAACATCTGTAAGTTTTTTCAATTCATTATGTGTATAAGCGGCACCTGATGGATTTGAAGGAGAGTTAAAGATGAACCATTTGGTTTTGGGGGTAATGGCAGCTTCTAGCTCTTGTGGTTGGAGTTTATAAGAAAATTCGGCTTTTGTTTCTAAAAAGACAGGCGTACCATCGTTGAGTGCGACCATTTCTGGATAACTAACCCAATAAGGGGATGGAATGATAACCTCATCTCCTTTATTCAAAGTTGCCATGAATGCATTAAAGAGAATTTGTTTTCCACCAGTACCAACAATAATTTGTTCTGGTTGGTAAAGAAGGTTATTTTCTCTTTTAAACTTTGCAGAAATTGCTTGGCGCAATTCTGGAATTCCAGATATGGGAGGGTATTTTGTTTCTCCCCTTCGAATAGCTTCAATAGCCGCGTTTTTGATGTTGTCTGGGGTATCAAAGTCTGGCTCTCCAGCACTTAAAGCAATAACATTTCGCCCTAATGCTTTTAAATGACGGGCCTTTTGAGAAGCAGCAATTGTTGCAGAAGGTTTGATACGAGACAGTTTGTCGGCAATAAAAGCCATAATTTTAAATCCTTATATTATATCAACAAATGGTTATTGCTTTAAGGATATTCTATAAGAGATTATATTGTATGCAATAAAAAACTTCCAAAATACTCTTACACGGGCTTTATATTCTTCTTTTTTGAGATCTTTTACAAGATAATCTCTTCGTAGATTTTATGAAAGTTTTTGAGGAAGTATAAGAGAGGTTTGATAAATTGTGCAAAGGAGATAAGCAGTCTTTTATTTTAACAAGGTAAAATAATGCTTTATACAAAATAAAAAAATCTTCGTCTTTACAGACGAAGATTTCTAAATAAAATATTGCAGCATTTAAACTTTAAAGTGCTGCAAGGTTACCAGCGGCAAATTTTCCTGAACGACGATCTTGAAGAACATCATAAGAGATTTTTTGCCCTTCATTAAGACTGTTTAGACCTGAACGCTCGACGGCAGAAATGTGTACAAATACATCTGCACTACCATCGCTAGGCTGAATGAATCCGAAACCTTTTGTTGTATTAAACCACTTAACTGTTCCTGTAGACATAGGAAACTCCTTAGAATATATAATTATATTGAGCATTGAAGCTTTCATTTCTTCAATACGGTTGTAGATCGAAATTAGGTGGGAGAAGTTTCGCCGAAAGTGCAGATTGCACAGGAAAGAAAGTCACGTAACCGAAAATTCGATGAAACCTCTATAAAAGTTTTTAGAACAAAAAGCAAGTCTTAATCAATTTTTATATAAAGAAAAAATAAGAAAACAGTGTACATTTTGCTAAGTAGAAAAAAATTCAACTAAAATAACTTTGTAGTGAACGTACCTCAAGGTGCCTTTTTTTGAGTGCTTTGATCGCTTCTACGACGGCTTCGGCTCCAGCTATTGTTGTATAATAGGGAACATTTTGCATGAGTGCTGCATAACGTAATGATTTTGAGTCTGAGATGGCACTGGCAGTGCTAGTTGTATTAAAAATTAATTGAATTTGGCGATTACGAATAGCGTCTTCAATATGGGGATGTCCCTCTAGAACTTTGTTGATTTTTTTTGCTTCAACGTGGTGTTCGGTGAGAAATTTTTGTGTTCCACTTGTGGCGACAACAGAAAAGCCAAGCTCAGTTAAACGTTTTACAGGATTTAAGATGCGTTTTTTATCTTCATCCCTTACAGAAACGAACAAAGTTCCCTCTTTAGGGAGTTTTACACCAGCTCCAAGTTGGGCTTTAGCAAAAGCAAGCGAAAATTCATAGTCAAGACCCATAACTTCACCGGTTGAGCGCATTTCTGGACCAAGAAGTGTATCAACACCTGAAAAACGAGCAAAAGGAAATACTGCTTCCTTGACGGCAATATGTTGTTTTTTTTGCAAAGAAGGTAATCCACCATAAGCTTGAAGAGCATCATGAAGCGTTTCTCCTGCCATAATACGTGCAGCCATTTTAGCAATAGGGCGACCAATCGTTTTTGCAACAAATGGGACAGTACGTGAAGCACGGGGATTGACTTCTAAGACATAAATGGTGTCATCTTTTATAGCATATTGTACATTCATTAAGCCGCGAACATGAAGTGCTTGTGCTAATGCTTTGGTTTGGCGCTCTAATTCAGTAACTATTTTATTTGAGAGCGTATGGACTGGTAGAGAACATGCTGAATCACCAGAGTGGATACCAGCTTCTTCAATATGTTCCATAATACCAACGATTAGTGTTTCTTTGCCATCACATAGACAATCAACATCTACTTCAATTGCTTCTGTTAAATAGGTATCAAAGAGAAGCGGATTTTTACCAAGCAATATATTGATTTGTCCTGTTGTGTCGTTAGGATAACGGACTTTGATATCTTCTGAAATTAATTCGGGGACACTCTCAAGTAAATAATTTTGTAAGCTACGTTCATCACGGATAATTTGCATAGCACGTCCTCCTAAAACATAAGAGGGACGTACAACCAAGGGGAAGCCTAGTTCGTGAGCAATGAGGCGTGCTTGTTCAATGGAGTGGGCAATACCATTTTGAGGTTGTGTTAAATTAAGTTTAAATAACAGTTTTTGAAAGCGGTCTCTATCTTCTGCTAAGTCGATAGCGTCAGGTGAAGTACCTAGGATGGGGATATTGTGTTTTTCTAGAGCGCTTGCCAATTTCAAGGGTGTTTGTCCGCCAAATTGGACGATGACTCCAACCAAATCTCCTTTTTCCTGTTCTGCTTCTAAAATAGCGATAACGTCTTCTGTTGTTAAAGATTCAAAGTAAAGGCGATCAGAGGTATCATAGTCGGTTGAAACTGTTTCAGGATTACAGTTAATCATAATCGCTTCAAATCCTGCATCACGCAGTGCAAAAGCAGCGTGGCAGCAACAGTAATCAAATTCAATACCTTGCCCAATGCGGTTTGGTCCACCGCCTAAAATAGCAATTTTTTTGCGTTCAGAAACGTGTGCTTCCGAGTGCTCTACACCTGCAAAGGGAACTTCATATGTTGAATACATATAGGCTGTAGGAGAAGAAAATTCAGCGGCACAAGTATCAATCCGTTTGAAGACGTGTTTAACATTCAGTGATTTACGTAAAGCTGCGATATAATCGGGTTCTTTCCCTGTAAGGGAGGCTAATCGCGCATCTGAAAAGCCCATAGCTTTTAACATACGTAAATTATCTGCGTCTTGGGGTAATCCATGAATGCGGATACGCTGCTCCATTTCAATGATGGAGGCTATTTGTTCTAAAAACCACGGATCAATTTTGCTAATTTGGTGAATCTCATTTAAGGGTAAGCCTGTGCGCATGGCTTGAGCAATATAGCGTAGACGATCAGGGCTTGGTATGGCAATGGCTGAGCGTATAGAACTTTTTTCATCACCTTCAGCATGCTCTGGAATCACAATTTCATCAAGACCTGTAAGCCCTGTTTCAAGTCCACGGAGTGCTTTTTGTAACGATTCTTGAAAAGTGCGTCCAATTGCCATGACTTCTCCTACAGATTTCATCGCAGTTGTGAGGACAGGTGATGAACCGGGAAATTTTTCGAACGCAAAACGAGGAATTTTTGTCACAATATAGTCAATAGAAGGTTCAAATGATGCTGGTGTTGCACCACCCGTGATATCATTTTTTAATTCATCAAGTGTATAACCAACAGCCAGTTTAGCCGCTACTTTGGCAATGGGAAACCCCGTTGCTTTTGAGGCAAGCGCTGAAGAGCGAGAAACACGCGGATTCATTTCAATAACAATGAGGCGCCCATTTTCAGGATTGACAGCAAACTGTACATTGGATCCCCCCGTTTCAACACCAATTTCTCGCAAAACAGCAATCGAAGCATTACGCATACATTGATATTCTTTATCGGTTAAGGTGAGAGCAGGTGCTACAGTGATCGAATCACCGGTATGAATCCCCATTGGATCAATGTTTTCAATAGAACAAACGATGATACAGTTGTCGTTCTTATCACGAACAACTTCCATCTCATATTCTTTCCACCCTAAAACACTTTCTTCAATTAATACTTCTGTTGTTGGTGAAGCTTCAAGCCCACGTTCAATAATTTCATAGAATTCAGAGCGGTTATAAGCGATTCCACCACCAGTTCCACCAAGGGTGAATGAAGGACGAATAATAGCTGGAAGCCCAACAACATCAAGAGCTTGAACTGCTTTTGCTGTTGCATGAGCGATATAATGTTGTTTGCGATCAGCTTCGGTATGTCGCCAGTTGCGCTCAAGTTCTTCGAGTGCTTTGTCAAGCGCAGCACCAGAAAGTTTTGCTTTAAGTTCAGCACACGTTTTTGCGTGTTGTTGGCGATTTTCTTCTTTCAGTTCTGTTGCATTGGCTAACATAGAGCGTGGCGTTTCCAAACCGATTTTTGCCATCGCTTGGCGGAATAAAGCACGATCTTCAGCTTTATCAATAGCATCAGCATTGGCTCCTATCATTTCAACATGATAGCGGTCTAGAATACCCATACGCTTTAATGATAAAGCAGTATTGAGGGCTGTTTGTCCTCCCATAGTGGGCAAAAGGGCATCGGGACGCTCGTGAGCAATAATTTTGGCAACTATTTCAGGAGTAATGGGCTCTATATAAGTTGCATCAGCTAGATCTGGATCTGTCATAATCGTGGCAGGATTAGAATTTACCAAAATAATTCGGTAACCTTCTTCTTTTAATGCTTTACAGGCTTGAGTGCCTGAATAATCAAATTCACATGCCTGACCAATGATAATAGGTCCTGCTCCGATGATAAGAATAGATTTTATATCTGTGCGTTTGGGCATGACTTTTTCCTATGACAAATATCTATGTGCGATTGTTGCGGGCAAAATATTTCAGTTCTGAGGCTACAATCATTTTATAAGTTAAGTGACAAAGAAAGTAAGCATTAAAATACCTTTTCCATGCTTTTTTTCATAAAATTGAAGATAAATTTCTTTTTTGAGTTGAGTCATCTCGTCAGTCTATCAAAAGTATGACCTTTGATAAAAAAATAATAACAGTGCTCTAACAAATTAGAATATTCAAGCATACGTGGAGCATAAAAAGCCGGAACATCTTTCCAATCCATTGCCGGTATATTTTGTGTTTTATGACATTTTTTGCCTAAGAGAGCACGCTCTTTTTCTATTGCTTGTAAAACATAAGCCATTATTTATGGTTCAATGGGATTTCGTAAAATGAAGTGGGAAGCTTATCGTGTTGTTCCGTAAAATACTGCCGTTTAGAGCTGTGATATAAGGTATGAAAATTGACCACATTAAGGTATTTTTTGTTAGTATATGATAAAATTCAGGACAAGATTTGTGTGTAGAGAGCTTATGAAATAAACTATATCAAATGGTTTCAGTTGGAATCTGTTAGATAAATAGCAAGATTGTTGATAAATCAGCTCTGGTCGAAGTTTCTGTTTTAGGGTAGGGAACGTCAATCTATAGATGTGTCTGTTTCATAAAAGGGTGAGAGTGTATTTTAATACAATGGCTAAGGAGATCATTTCAGAATGATTTTGTTTGTTTTTAAAAGAGAGTGAATACTCTCCCTTTACTTTATGGATGATGTTCAAAACTTTTTAAAATATAAAGAAGGCTAAAATGCTGAATATTTCCCAAACGAGAGTATTCTGTCTGAAAGATGTATCAATAGGAAAGCTTTTGGTGGCTAGGTCTCAAAAAGGGATTTGTCATATAGCGTTAGGAGACACTATAGAGCAATTATTACAGGAGTTTACGATACGCTTTGGTGATGCACAACAAGTTGTAGGTGACAATACATTTAAGAGAGAAGTTGCCCATATTATAGCCATGATAGAAACACCTAAGCTGGTAAAAAAATATAATTTTCCCTTAGATATAAATGGTACAGTTTTTCAACGACAAGTATGGGCAGTATTATGTGATATACCATGTGGTGAAACAATTTCATATGAGATCTTAGCATGCCGTATTGGTATGCCGAAAGCTTTTCGTGCCGTTGCTCATGCCTGTGCACGTAACGAATTGGCTATTATCATTCCGTGTCATCGTGTTGTGCGTAAAAATGGTTTTATTTCAGGGTATCGTTGGGGGGAAAAACGGAAACAGATTTTACTACAACGGGAACAAAATGGAAAAATTTAACTTTGTGTAATGGGCATTATAATCGTTACAGTTGTTCCTTTCATTTCTTTTGAAGTAATTTCAAGTTTTCCTTTGTGGAGTTCTAGCAAGGAGCGTGAAATGGCTAATCCAAGACCTGAGCCCGTATGAGATTTAGTGAGCTGATTTTCGACTTGTTCAAAAGGTTGCCCAAGTTTTTTAATTGCTGATTGGGGAATACCAACACCTGTATCTGTAATTTTAAAAATAAGGTTATTTTTTTTCTTGAAAGCGCAGACATCAATATTTCCGCCAGAAGGCGTAAATTTAACGGCATTAGAGATGAGATTAAGGAAAATCTGTTTCATTGCACGACCATCAACTTCAGCATGAAGTTCTGGGGTAATGTTTGTTGTAACAACAATATTTTTTTCTTGAGCTTGGGGCGTTAGTGTTCGTACTGCTTCACTAATGATGGGCTCAAGATCGGTATTTTTACAATCAAGCGTAAATCTTCCTGCTTCGATTTTTGACATATCAAGAATGTCATTGATAAGGGTTAGAAGATGGGTTCCTGAATTGTAAATATCATGCATATATTCCTTATAGCGTTGTGAGCCAAGAGGGCCAAAAGTTGATTGCAACATGATGTCTGAAAAACCAAGAATAGCATTCAGAGGCGTGCGCAATTCATGAGACATATTGGCTAAAAATTCTGATTTAGCCTTATTAGCACTTTCGGCGCGTTCTTTTTCTGCTTTCAAACTTTTATTAAGTTTTTCAACTTCTGTTGCGCGTTGTTGAGCACTCCCTCGTGCGCGCTTGAGTTCTTGAATGAAAGAAAAAAGACGCCTTTCACTGTCTTCAAATTTTTCCTGTTGTTGTTTAAGCTCAGAAATGTCAGTACCAATACAAACCAATCCTCCATCTTGGGTTCGTCGTTCGTTAATTTTGAGCCAACAACCATCTGCCGTTTGGCGAATACTGGTTAAGTTACCAGTACCATCATCTTTAAGGGGATATTCACTGAGTGCAGGGCGTGCCATGGCTTCGACGGTTGCACGTTGGATACCTGATTGGAGAATTTGTTTAGGAATAGCGGCATATTCGCAAAATTTGCTGTTGGACATGACTAAACGTCCTTCAGCATCCCACAAGACGAAAGATTCTGAAATGTTTTCAATCGCATCACGGATACGAAGGTCGGCTTGCGCTGTTTGTTCAGCCAATTGTTGCTGTTCACTAATATCGAAGGAAATACCAACCAAATGGGGTTCTTCTTCTTCAGTAACTTCGGCACGAATGCGCATCCATACATAATGACCATCAGCATGACGCATAGGAACGTTAATATCGATATGCTTTTTTTTACCGCTCATTAATTCTTGAGCAAGATCAAAAAAATTCGCATCATTTGGATTGATAATGGCGCTAATTTGGGAAATTGAGAGCAGTGCATCTTGAGGGACATAGCCGAGCATTTCGTACATTGCTCGTGACCAGTAGACGCGTCCACTTGCCATATTCCAATCCCATAGTCCACAGCGTCCACGCATCATTGCCATATCAATACGGTTTTGAATTTTTTCTGAAACAAGATCTGTTTTGCGTGCTCGTACAATTTGGTTGTAATAAGCATAAAGAAGAGCGAGGATAACGCCACTAGTTCCAATAAACATGGTTATATTTAACGAGAGAGCTTTCCGCCATTCCATGTAAATATGTTGCATTTTTTCACTGATGAATACCCCATATTGTCCATTTTCTGTTTGCTGAAAGGAAGCAAGAGCAGGAATATCTTTTCCTATTGTAATTTTCATGATTCCAGCATGTTTTCCTAGAGCTTGTAAAGTAATGCTTTCAGAGGTAAAATCCTGTAAGGGTTTTCCTAAGACAATCTCGGAACTTGATGAAGCTAGGACATTGCCTTTTTGATCGACAATAGCAATAACAGCGCTGGTTTTTATAAAACCTTTGTTACGAAAATTGGTCAGGATATTTTGTAAATGATTATGAGAAAGAGCAGCAGCTTTTCCTTGTTGAGTGGCGGCAAGTAAGTCACGGTCGATTATATTGGTAATATGAGAAGCTAAGAGAGCGATGGTAGAATGCGTGTTTTTATCAATTGTGTTGCGCCAATCATAGATTGATAAGGAACGGATTGCTGCTAGTATAACAAGAAATGCAAGAATTACAAATGGGAGTGAACGTCGCAGCCAAGGTTCAATAAAAAGAAGTTTTTTATAGGCCGAACCAGAATACAGATTGGTACGCTCTGTCCGCTCCTTGCGACTTTGAGCGCTTGATTTTGAATCAGCATACACCTCCCTTGGCGCATTATATGCGTCCAATTTAGCCATTTCGCGTTCCTTTAATTCTGGAATAATGTGATTTAAAAACTGCTTCGATATTCATAGTAACCCCATCGAGTGCAATGAATCAAAACAGGAGTCTTCTGTCCAGTCTTTTTTTTAAAAAAATAATTTTACTTTTATGATTTTGGAATATGAAAAGAAAAAAGTACTTTAAACGTGATCTATAAACAGGCTTAGATTGCCTGTTTATAGGTTTAATGATGATCGAATAGTTTATAGAATTTATTTTAAAAAATATTATAGCATATTGATTTAAAATAATTTTTTGTTTCAAGTAAGCAGACGGTTGATGATATCAGCAACATCGCTTGATAATTTTGGCGCAGCAGCAATCATTTTTAATTCAGTTTCAAGTTTTTGTTGTCGAATAGGTTCTAATTGTCGCCAAGAGCGCAAAGTTGTTAATAATCGTGAAGCAAGCTGTGGATTTTTTTTGTCAATTTCTAAAATGATTTGGCAAAGAAAATCATAGGAGGCACCATCAACTCTGTTAAAGCCTGTTAGGTTGTTAGAGGCAAAGACACCGATCAGAGATCGTACACGATTAGGATTATCCTTTGAAAATAGCGGGTGTTGCATGAGCTTTTGAACATTTTCGAGTGTTGATGTGCCAGCAACCATTGCTTGAATAGAAAACCATTTATCCATAACCAAAGGGTCATGTCGATAGCGGTTTTCAAAATCATTTAAGGCATTTTGTGCCTGCTCATTTTCATTAAAACGCTTCACGAGAACAGCGATACTGGCCATACGGTCAGTCATATTATCAGCTGTTGCATATTGTATAGCAGCACGATTTGGATTGGCTTCAGCAATGGAAAGATAATCCAGTATGATATTCTTTAATGCTCGCTTTCCAGCTTGTGCAGTGTTTGGTGAATAGGGCTCTTGGGTTTGCATTTGTTCATAGAATTTTGTTAAGAGCTCTTGATGGGTTTGTGCAAGTGAAACTAAAAACTGATTGCGGACACAATGAATACGATCTGGGTCAATATTTTTACCGATTGTATGAGCAAGCTCAACTTCACTAGGTAAATTTAAACAGAAGGCACGAAATTCAGGCTCTAAGGTTTCATCTATTATGATCGTTTCAATCAGCTTTAGCAAAGCAGAAGGGAATGTTGCTTTTTCTTGTGTTTTATCTTGAATGCTTTGAATCAAAGCTTGCGTCATTAAATGATTAAGAGATTGCCAGCGATTGATGTGATTGTCATCATGTTGTGCAAGAAAAATAAGTTCTCTTTCATTGAATGGCGTGTGTAGAATGATTGGAGCTGAAAAGTCTCGCAGCAGTGATAAAACGGGTTTTTCACGCAGTCCCTTTAATGTAAAGGTTTGGCTTTCCTTGGATAAAAGCATAACATCTGATTGAATATCTGTATCTGCTTCATAGGTGAGGTTTTCTCCGTTAGGTCCTAACAAGCCAAATACGATAGGGATAAGCATGGGCTTTTTTGTATTTTGTTGTGGGGTTGCGGGAATATGTTGCTTTGCATGAATTGTTAAAACACCATCGCTATAATGACTATCGATTTCTACATTGGGTGTTCCTGCCTGTTCATACCATAGCATGAATTGGGAGAAGTCTTGACCAGACACTTCAGCAAAACAGGTAATAAAATCTTCAATTGTACAAGCTTGTCCATCATGACGTTGAAAATAAAGATCAGTGCCTTTACGAAAAAGAGTAGGACCTAAAATAGTCCGTATCATGCGAACAACTTCAGCACCTTTTTCATAAACAGTTGTTGTGTAAAAATTATTAATTTGGCTATATTGACGAGGACGCACAGGATGCGCAAGAGGTCCTGCATCTTCTGCAAATTGCGTCGCTTTTAATGCTTTTACATTTTCAATTCGCTGTAGGCTGCGTACATTTTGATCTGATGAAAATTCCTGATCACGATAAACAGTGAATCCTTCTTTTAAACAGAGTTGAAACCAATCGCGACAGGTAACACGATTACCGCTCCAATTATGAAAATATTCATGTGCAATGACACGTTCAACATTTCTATAATCCTGATCGGTTGCTGTTTCAGGATCGACAAGAACATATTTATCATTAAAAACGTTAAGGCCTTTGTTTTCCATTGCTCCCATATTAAAGTCGGAAACAGCAACAATATTGAAAACATCAAGATCATATTCGCGTCCGAAACATTGTTCATCCCAACGCATGGAACGTTTAAGAGCATCCATTGCATAGGTTGCGCGTTCGGTTTTTCCTTTTTCTACATAGATACCAAGCTCGATACGTCGTCCAGATACAGTTGTAAAATGGTCTTCTAACTTATCAAGATCTCCACCTACTAAAGCAAAGAGATAAGATGGTTTGGGATAAGGATCTTCCCAAATGGCAAAATGGCGATTATTCTCTAAAATTCCTGTTTCCACCAGATTACCATTGGAAAGCAAGATTGGGATTGTTTGAGAATCTGCTTCAATTTTCACTCTATAGGTAGAAAGAACATCTGGGCGGTCGTAAAAATAAGTAATACGACGAAAACCTTCCGATTCGCATTGTGAGCAATAAACACCATTTGAAAGATAAAGCCCCATAAGTTGGCGGTTGCTTTCAGGATTCAGTTCCGTAACCAATTTCAATGTAAAAGGAACCGTTGGTGGCGTTGTAATTTCTAAACGTGAAGGCGTCACTTTATAAGTGTTTGGGGCTAATATCTCATCATTAATAGAAACGGAAATTAAAGTAAGATCATCACCAGAAAGAACAAGAGGTGTTAATTCTTTTGTATCGTGACGGGATTCAATAGACAATATGGCTGTAACATAGGTTTTTGTCGGTGCTAATTGGAAAGAAAGTTGTGTTTTAGGGATAACGTAAGGGGTTGGTTGGTAGTCTTCCAAACGATAAATAGATGTTATTGGCTGTTTCATAGTTTTTTCCCATTTGTATTTTAAGAGTTAAAGAAGGGTGTGTTAATTTTAGAAGCAATATAGGATTAAAGAATTACAAAAGGCTGTCGAGGCGATTTTTTACTTCTAAGAAGTCTATCCATGTAAGCTTCTTTTGACTAGGGGTTCTAAGAAGGTAAGCTGGGTGGAAAGTTGGCATAACAGGTATTTTTATATTATCCTCGCTTTCATAAATATGCCATTTACCTCTTGTTCGGATAATCCCATTTTGAGATCCGGTAAGAAACTGTGCAGCAACGCCTCCCAGTGCTATAAGAACACGAGGACGCGCTAAATAAATGTGCCGTTCAATAAAAGGGCGGCACAAGGCAACTTCTCTTGGTGTTGGTGTACGATTTCCTGGCGGACGCCAAGGAATAGTGTTGGCAATGTAAACATTATTTCTTGTTAAGCCAATTGATGCGAGGATTTTATTAAGCAACATCCCAGCTTTTCCCACAAAAGGAATTCCTTGTATATCCTCGTCTCGTCCTGGTGCTTCGCCTATAAGCATCAGGGGGCTTCCTGCTGTTCCATCTGAAAAACAGGTATTTTTTGCTGTCAATTTTAATGAACAGCCATTAAATGCAAGGAGAGCAGATTTTAATTCATCAAGTGTCTTGGCACTTTTTGCACTCTCTATAGCTGTGGATTCATTTTGTATAGTCCTAGAGTTATGCAGCTGATGATGATCTAATTTTACGGTTGGAGATGTTTTGGGAGATGCTTGTTGATTATGAGAAATGTTCACGACAGATATTAATTTTCTCTCTGAACAAGCAGACTGCTTAAAACGATCAATAGGAAAATCTGTCAGAACGGCATCCGCACCACTTTCTTTATAAAAGTTTAAGAGTTCTTCATAGGAAATTGAGCATGGTGTTTGATTTAACATTTTATTTTTTCTAATGATCTAGCGATTATAGATCAAACAAAATTATCCTTCAAGTTTTATTAAATGTATTCGCTAGCCATTAATGTATAAGAACGCTGATAGGATTCTCTCTTTTCACAAAAAAGGCAAATCGTAAAATGCGAATGTTCGCGATTATATGCATCTTTAAATGTATAATTTGTTTAAATTGCGTTATTTCAACTTTTTAAACAGACTAAACTCACTCATACTAAAAGAATTTTTTACTGAATGCAAGTGGTGTGATAATATTTTTTATCATTATATTCTATATTTAATACTTAATGAAAGTGAATTTTGTATTATTTTATTTATAAGATTAATTATAAATTTTATATTATTATATTTTTTAATAACTTTTATTAAAAAAATTAAATATATTAATTGAAATATATAAATATTACTTTTATATGAGAAAATACTAAGACGTTATAAACTATTTTTACAATGGGTTAAAAGCAATGTGTGGATATATGCTTTTGCTTTTTTTACAGCTGAAATGAGAGGTTCATTTAATGCTAAATGCGCTGCAATAGCGCTTGAGAGAATGCAACCTGTTCCTCGCATTGTTCCTTTTAAACGTGGAGTAGAGATATTTATGACTTCAGTTTTGTCAATGAAGCTATCAATTGCAAGAGGCCCCTCTGCATGTCCCCCTTTTACTAAAATAGAGCGAGCTCCCAATGACAAAAGTTTTTTTGCTTGTTGTATTGCTTGCTTATCATGAGATGCCAATGGACTTTTGCTAAGAAGAGCGAGTTCTTCTCTATTCGGTGTTAAAAGATCAACATGAGGAAGCAGTTTATCGATCATCGTGTCGATGATTGTTTCCGTTATTAGTTTTCCTCCTGATGAAGCGACAAGTACAGGGTCCAAAATAACTGGAACATGGGGATAGTCTTTGAGTACGTTACAGATTGCTGCTATAATTGCTTTTGTCCCCGTCATACCGATTTTTATTGCGCTTATTGGATTTGCTTCTAGGGCAGCACGCATTTGCGCAGCGACGAGGTCCCCACGCATTGGAATGATTTCGACAACGCGATTATCATCTTGTACGTTAACACAAGTAATTGCTAAATTTGCTTTTATTTGAAAATGTGCAGAGGTTTCTATATCACGAACAATACCAGCACCTCCTGTTGGATCAGTGCCCGCAACAATAAGAATAGAAGGTATCAACGCCATGTTTGTGTCACTTTTATCCACTGCTGTACACGCTCTTCTGGTTTTTTATGGAGGATAATATCAGTCACAACAGCAGCACTATTTGCTCCTGCTTTTAAAACACCCACTGCGCGTTCTGGTGTTAAACCACCAATACCCACCAAAGGTAAAGCACCAATCCGCTTTCTCCATTGTTTGATTTTTTCTAGTCCTTGCGGCATCCATTTCATTTTTTTTAAGATTGTCGGATAAATAGGACCAAGTGCAATATACTCAGGATTAGCAGAGAGTGCGATATCCAATTCATGTTCATCATGTGTACTAAGACCAACTTTTATACCACTTTTACGAATTGCATGAAGATCAGCATTGCTTAGGTCTTCTTGTCCCAGATGAATAAAATTACACTTTTCATCAATTGCTATTTCCCAATGATCATTAATAATTAATTGTGCTCCCAATTTATTGCATATGTTTTTTGCACGCTTAATATGTTGACGGATTATTTGTTGATTTTCATGTTTCATACGCAATTGTACGAGCTTGATACCAAGAGGAAGCAAACGTTCAATCCAATCAGCGTTATCAACGATGAGGTAAAATGGATCCAGTTTCATGAAAATACCGCTTTTCCAATGATTGGTGTTGAAGGGACTGCTACATTGCGTGCTTCGATCATGCCAGCTTTATATCCCATACGTCCTGCTTGAACAGCTTTAGAAAATGCTTCAGCCATCAAAACAGGATCAGCTGCTTTAGCAACTGCGGTATTAAGAAGGACCGCATCATAACCCAGTTCCATCGCAATGGCGGCATGTGATGGGCGTCCAATGCCGGCATCAATAACAAGAGTAGCATCAGGAAGGTAAGCACGGATAGAACGCAATCCATCAGTATTATGAGGTCCTTTGGCAGAACCAATAGGAGCACACCAAGGCATAATAACACGGCAACCAATGTCGAAAAGTTTTTCAGCAACAATGAGATCATCCGTTGTATAGGCAAAAATTTTGAAACCTTCATTGTTTAAAATTTGAGCAGCTTCGATTAAGGAAAAAATATTTGGCTGTAAGGTGTCTGAATTACCGATAATTTCGAGTTTAATCCAAGCTGTTTTAAAAAGATCTCTTGCTAATTGCGCTGTGGTTACGGCCTCTTTAACAGTATAACAACCAGCAGTATTAGGAAGCACTGTTACCCCAAGTTCTTGAAGAAATTTCCAAAATTGTCCACCTTGTTTTCCACCTGCAGTTTCACGGCGCAAGGAAACAGTTACAATTTCCGTATTCGATTTATGAATAGCATCACGAAGGATTGCTGGTGAAGGATATTGCGCTGTACCTAATAGAAGACGGGAAGAGAATTGTCGTCCATAAAGATTCAGCATAATTTTAGCCTCCTTGCATTGGGCTTAAAATTTCAATTTTATCTCCTTCATGCAAGACAAATTGGCTTCGTGCATCTATGGGAACAACTTCAGCGTTAACAGCAGTTGCAAGCCAATTTCCTTCATACCCCAATTCTTCAAGCAAGAGACCGAGAGTCATAACTTCTGTTTGGACTGTTTCACCATTAACAAATATTTGCATGTTTTATTCCAATGCCAATTCCATTGCTCGTTTTGCCATTTCTGGAGACAACAGAAAACCATGTCTATAAAATCCATTAATAGAAATAAAGTTACCATCTTTATGCACAGAAGGGAAGTTATTAGGATAACATGGACGAACACCAACGCCAGATTCAATAATTTCTGCTTCAGCAAAAGCAGGATGTAAAGTATAAGCCGCGTTGAGCAGTTCCATCATTGATCTTACAGAGATTGCACCATCAAAGTCACTTTCAATCATCGTTGCACCAATCATAAAAATATTATCTTGTCGAGGTACAATGTAGAGAGGAAACCGTGGATGAAGAAGACGAATTGGACGCGAAATTTTAATATCGGTGCAGCGCACGAGAAGCATTTCACCGCGTACGCCCCGTATATTTTTATCTTTTCCTAAACGTGCTATTCCTGTCGCATCAATAACAATATCAAATTTTTTTTCAGCCTTCTCTACATCAACAAAACAGGCTCCATTGTTGAGCAGCTTTTCTTTTAAAGCCATAAGTGCTTTGCGAGGATCAATATGGGCTTCATTTTCATAAAAGAGTGCACAGTTAAAACGTTCAGCAAGATCTGGTTCAAGATGAGCTATTTCTGTATTATCTACGGTTTTGTGATTATGCGTACGTACAGAAAATCGTTCGAGCTCTCCTCTATCTCGTGTAGGTGCAACCACTAAAGTGCCTTTTTGTATGACAAGGTTGGGGAGCGTTTTACGCCACCATTGTATAGCTTGTACACCAAGATCTTCAACAATTTGTTCTGCACTTTCCCTTTCACAGTAAGGTGCGAGCATTCCTCCTGCATACCAACTAGCACTTCCTATAGGTGAATGAGGGGGGGCTGATACAGTAACAGAAGCACCTTTTTGCTGTAACATAAAGGCAGCTGTTAAGCCGCCTACACCTGCACCTTTGATAAGAATGTTCTTCAACTATTTACTTTCTTTTTTTGAGGAGGAACAATTTCCATATAAAGGTCACCATTTTTCTGATATTTTTCGGCCATGGCGATCATACCTTCCCCTTTTGTTTTTCTTATTGCAGCTGCCTCACGAATATCATGGGAAATACGCATAGAACAGAATTTTGGTCCACACATGGAACAAAAATGCACTAATTTATGGGCTTCTTTAGGCATTGTCTCATCATGAAAGGCACAGGCTGTTTCTGGATCAAGAGAAAGGTTAAATTGATCGTGCCATCTAAAATCAAATCGTGCACGCGAAAGAGCATTATCGCGCAATTGTGCTCTAGGTAAACCTTTAGCAAGGTCAGCGGCATGAGCAGCAATTTTATAAGTGATCACACCAGTTTTTACGTCATTCCTATCGGGCAGTCCTAGATGTTCTTTAGGTGTTACATAACACAACATAGCAGTTCCAAACCATCCAATCATAGCGGCACCAATTGCTGATGTAATATGGTCATAACCAGGAGCAATATCCGTTGTAAGAGGTCCCAAAGTATAAAAAGGCGCCTCATGACAAAGATCTAATTGTTGCTCCATATTTTCTTTAATTTTGTGCATTGGGACATGCCCAGGACCTTCAATCATAACCTGTATATCTTTTTTCCAAGCAATTTTTGTCAATTCTCCCAAAGTTTTAAGCTCTGCAAATTGGGCTTCATCATTGGCATCGGCAATAGAGCCAGGGCGTAATCCATCCCCCAATGAAAGAGAGATGTCATACGTGCGTGCAATATCACAAATTTCATCAAAATGTTCATAGAGAAAGCTTTCTTTATGATGATGGAGACACCATTTTGCCATAATAGAACCGCCTCGTGAAACAATACCTGTTACACGATCAATGGTCATAGGAATAAATGGTAATCTTAATCCTGCATGAATGGTAAAATAATCGACACCTTGTTCTGCTTGCTCAATAAGGGTATCACGGAAAATATCCCATGTTAAGTTTTCGGCAATACCCTGTACTTTTTCGAGTGCTTGATAAAGAGGAACTGTTCCGATGGGCACAGGAGAATTTCGAATAATCCACTCACGAATATTATGAATATTTCGACCTGTTGAGAGATCCATAACTGTATCTGCTCCCCAGCGAATGGCCCAAACCATTTTATCAACTTCTTCTTCCATAGATGAAGTTACTGCTGAATTGCCAATATTAGCATTAATTTTAACACGAAAATTACGCCCAATAATCATGGGTTCGCACTCTGGATGATTAATGTTTTGTGGAATAATGGCGCGTCCACAAGCAATTTCATTGCGCACAAATTCCGCAGTATAAATTTCTGGTATTGATCCAGCAAATGTTTCATTTGATGGTACATTCTGCCGTTCTTCTACTGCTAATCCTTCATTTTCTCGTATAGCCACATATTCCATTTCTTCGGTAATAATGCCTGCGCGTGCGTAAGCCATTTGTGTAATTGCTTTGCCATTTTTTGCTCGTAAAATAGAACGTTTTTGCTTAAAGGCTGGTGTAAGGTTTTTATCAGAAGTCAATCCATTATCTTCAGGTTTAACTAATCGTGCAGGATAAGTTTCAGTATCATCCCGCTTAGAGAGCCAAGGCAAGCTAATTGCTGGCAGGCCTTTTGTAATATCAATGATCATATCTTTATCTGTGTAGGGGCCAGAAGTATCGTAGACGTTTAAAGGTTTTTCACCACTGCCATCAGCCAGTGAAATTTCACGCAATGGTACGCGCACATCAGAAAAGAGAAGGCTCTGTTGATAAATTTTGCGTGAAGCGGGAAAGGGGCTACAACTGATTGATGGAGTATTTTTCTGCACAAACTTTTTCCTTATAGACACGGAGTTCAAAAATAGGTTGCGATGTTAATGGAGTTACGATGTTAATGGAGATGTATTCAAATTATCAATCACGAGCATTCAGATGAATAGGGATAGTATTGCTTTGTAGCAAAGAAAACCCAATACAGCTCAAGAAAAGTTATTTTGAAAAACTGATACAATATCTATTCTAATATTTGCATGCCTCCTCCCACTTGAAGTATTTTTGTTAATACGAATATGGTTGGCTTAAATATCTATATTGTCAATCATAAAAATATATTTTAAACGATTTTGGTGTGTTTTTAAGAGTGAAAATAGATATTATGAAGTGATAAACTATGATATTGAAGCTTTTATAAACCAGAATAAAGTTAAAAACGGATTATCAGGGAAAAGTAGATAGTTTATGGCTTTGATTGAGATTTTTTTCATATTAAAATAATAACTCAGAATACCATAAGATCCTCTCATCATATATCTTTTCGTATAAAAACACTTCCTTGCACGTCATAAGTGGGAGCGTATGGGGCAAAGCACTTGAAGAAAGGAAGCCAAATGTCATTTAATGAACATTCTAAGAGTGAGGCTGTCAAAACGTGGGAGCCAACAAAATGTATGATGGATTCCACTTGTATCTTCAAAAGCTTAAAGCTGATGATCTATAATGGCTTGCTATTGTATCATTGACGTGCGCTGTCGTAAAATGAAAGGAGTATATTTTGAACAATATTTCTTAAAAAGTGCGTAATATGCAATATCATTATATTTTGTTTGGGGCATTCTATTCTTCATGAGGGGGATGTTCCCATTAAGAATGCGATAAATAAAAGCGAGAAACAATACCTAATCTTTATTATAAAAATAATATTGCCTTGAATTAAGAAGAACACCAATAATTGCAAGATGTTGTTTAGAATGATTTATTGTTCTTGCAAAAAAAATATACATATAATAATATATAGAGGAGGATGTGCTAAGTGTGGGAGGGGAAAAGTTGGTTATGGGGCGTTTAATAAACAAGGATATTGTTCATAAAAATTGGGGGAGGGGCTGGGTTATGCTTTTTAATTTTTTCCGGATCGGATACAACCTTCAAATTTTGTGAAGGTGTGTGATATTTAATATTTCAAAGTATTTTATTTCCAGTTTAATGAAAGTGTGGAGCAAATGTCCATATTGAATATATTCTCTGTGATACATTTAGATTGAACAAAAGCTTATTCAAAAAAACATTGGTGCTAATCTTGTGACACAATTTCAGAAATCAATTGAATAAAATAGAACAAAGTATTTGCATGTGAATAAAAACATAATGAAGCATGCAAAAAATTTGAAGCTAATTTTTAAAGTTTTAATACAAATGATAGCCAAAAGATAGAATTTCTTTGTTTAAAATATATGGTATAAAATATCGACGAGATAGATTTAAACTATTGAAAAAAAATAAAAAAAGATAATGTTTAAGTCAGAAACTTTCTATGTGGATGATAAGTTATTACATTCAGTAATGGTTATATGAAATCCATAATAAGAAAAATTTTGGAAGTATTTATAAATTTTGCAACAAGATGCAAGATTGAAAAAATAATTATATAACAACAGCAAAGCAACAAAACAAGATATTAAGTAACATCAGATGAGGTGGTTACATTATACATTAGAAGAGAAAGCATTAATACTAATGTTATGAAAAGCGTCTGGTGAATTTAGGTTATAAAATTGGAAGGAGTGAAGAGAGATAAAATGCGTAAATAAGGATGGTGCAGTGGTTATGATGTACCAATAAACAGCGGCAGCACATTTTAGTGCACAGAACGAGAAGTTGTTAGAAAAACTATGAAAATAATGGGGGATTTAAAATGTCTAATATCTATGATTGGTCTCTAAAGGCTGATGAAAATGCTTATTCAGATAGTATCATTAATTGGGCAGAAGGACAGCCGCCTAGTTCTGTTAATGATAGTGCAAGGGCGATGATGCAGCGCGTGCGCGAATATCTTGCAGATAATGGTGGATCTATTAATTCAAGCTTTATAGTAAATTTGGAAGATAAAACAACATTAATTACCTTAAAGACAGTTTCGCCTATAAAGAAATACAACAATGATATCGTCATACGTTTTAAAGCTTGTGGTGTAAATATTGGCGTGACAACAATAACTGTTAATAATATAGGAGAAAAGCTTATCTATAAAGCCACTGATACGGGGGTTATACCATTAGAAGGTGGAGAATTTCAAACAGATGGCATTTATGAAATGGTATACAATAATGGTGTTTTAATAAAAGAGCATGAGGGTTGGTATTTATTAAACCCTACACCACCAAAGATAGAAAGTTTCCCCTCTGGATTTATTGCAACATTTGCTATGCAAAATGTGCCAAATGGTTGGCTTTTATGTGATGGTAAGGCCTATAAGCGTGAAGATTATCCGCAGTTATTCGAGGCAATAGGTGATAAATGGGGAAAAGACAGCAATAAAACTTTTAAAGTTCCTGATTTTAGAGGCATGTTTTTACGCGGCTTTGATAATGGTCGGGGTTTAGATGGTGGTAGAAAGTTTGCAGATGAACAACAAGATAGCATAAAATCACATACGCATATTGGGAGTATTGAAAACGCAGGCGAGCATGCGCATAATTTTGAGTATCAAGGGGTAGGATGGCCCGTTGGTGATATTGGGAGACTCCCGAATCATTATACTTATAATGCAACCCTGAAAGGGAGAACAGCTTCTGCTGGTGCACATACACACAAGGTAACTCTTTCCCATACGGGTGAGGCAGAAACGCGCCCTGTTAATACAACCGTTGTCTATGCTATAAAATCATGAGTATGTTTAAGTAATAATAATCTATACACCTTGATAATTTTGTTAACGCGGAGCAATTCCGCGTTATTTTCTATACATATGAAAAGGAAATCTATATTGTTAATAGAATACTTGAGAGCGTCAAAAAACAAATTTAAAATGATTGAAAGAAAGAGTTAAGGATATAATTTATTTTATAATTATATGATAACATAGGGAAAATGTTTAAAAATCATTTAAACTGTGCCGTGAAGAGATCTGGAGATATATTTTTTCATAAGGTGTTTTGATAGGGGAAGGTAATAAAATTATTCAACCTGAGGCATAAAAAAGTACAATATTTTTAGCGTTTTTTGTGCAAAAATAGCATACCCCTGTATGAGTTAATTCATCTTATAAATATATTTCTCACCTTGTTGTCGATTTCATTTCTTTGCATTGCCATGGTAGGAGGCTTTATCTGTAAATGATAGTTCCCCTTTGAGTGGAATCATCATTATGCTTATGAAGCAGAAGACAAACGCTATTTCTATACTCTCTCCTCATCCCTATATTCCGCATTGTTTTTGCATTAGGGGGCTTACAAAAAGCGTTATTGAGTTTATTTTAAAGTTTTTATTCAATAGGTTAATTCTTTGTGATATGCCAATAAACAATTTTTTAATAGAGAGAGAAAAGTAAAAATATCATTGTAAATCAATATTTATTTATACAAATAAGCTAAAGTATATGTATTATAAAGAAAACATTACCATTAAAGCTACAAATAAATCTTTTATGCAGGGGAGAAAGGTACTTGATTTCTATATGGTCCTTAGAAGATATAATAATACATCCGTTATTATAACAAAGGCATTTGTACGCATTTCTTGAATCATTTTTATAAAGATAAAAGTGATAGAAAGAGTAGGAAAACGCATATTTATGTTGTATAAATTCGTATTATCTAACAGTTTGATAGCAAAACAAAACTTCACATGTTTTTAGTTACGTAAAATCTTGAAAGATTTTAAACTGGTAGTTTTTTCCAAAAATATCTTTAGGGTGCTTGGTCTTCTTTTTTAATGATAGATGACAAAAAGGAGTTCATATAAAAATAAAAAAGATTCTTGAATATTTGCGTGTTTTATTTTGCTATGGACTTTAGTTTTTAGATTGAAGCCGATAGCCTAGAGATCTAATTTCATAGGAGGATGTCGTTTGAGGGAGTATAAAAGGGATATCTTCTTTAGGTAATTCAGAAACGTTTAAAGAACAATGATAAACATCGCGGAGATTTTGTGTTGTCAACACATTAGTTGCATTTCCTTCGCAATAAATCTCACCTTCCTTGAGCAAGATCATGTTATCTGCATAATGTGCCGCGAGATTGAGGTCATGAAGAACAGCAAGAACGCCGCCACCAGAATGAGCAAATTGTTTAGCAATATCCATAACGATGATTTGATGTTGAATATCGAGGCTAGCAATAGGTTCATCTAATATCATCCAGCGAGGAATCCCATTATGAACAGGTTTCCAGACTTGGCAAAGTACACGGGCAAGTTGTACTCTAGCTTGTTCTCCACCTGATAATTGGTGATAATACAGGTTGCCATAATCAGAAAGGTCAACGCACTCTAAAGCTTTCTGGATAAGATTTTGCAATTCGGCTTTGGCAATGCTAAATTGGTTTACAGAAAGGCCAAGCCCTACAACTTCATGGACTAAGAATGGAAATACGAGCGTTGTTGATTGTGGTAGTACAGCCCGCATTTTTGCCATTACATGAGTTTTTGTTTGGCATACATTATAACCATTTAAGGTTATTTTTCCACTATAAGGAATTTCACCACTCAGAGCTTTGATAAAAGTACTTTTTCCTGATCCATTAGGACCAATAATAATGGTAAAAGCACCACTTTTAGCTTGAAGATTAATGTGTTTAAGAATCTGCTTCTTTCCGCGCTGAACACAAATATTTGTCGCTTCAATCATGAAAAGTCTGTTCCTCGTTTGCATATAAGGATCCATAGAAAGAAAGGTGCACCAAAAAGCGCTGTTACAATCCCAATCGGCAATTCTGCGGGGGCAACAATTAAGCGTGCAAACATATCAGCAAAAATAAGTAATGCTGCTCCCAAGAGAGCAGAGCAAGGAATGAGATAGCGATGATCAGGACCTATGAGTTGACGTAAAATATGAGGAACAATAATACCAATAAAACCAATACCACCACTGACAGCAACAGCACTACCGCACATAAGAGCAACAAGGGGAATAGCAATATTTTTGACGCGTTGAATATGGAAACCAATATGGCCAGCAACAGCTTCTCCAAGAGCAAGGGCATTAAGTGCTCGTGATAAAAAGGGAGAGAAAAGAAGACCAATAACGATAAAAGGGAGAACAAGCCATACTTTCAACCATGTAGCGCCCGCAAGAGAGCCCAGACTCCAAAAAGTGATATCACGCAGTTGTTGGTCATTTGCGACAAAAATCAATGTTCCTACAACAGCACTGCTTAATGCACCAAGAGCAATACCAGCAAGCAGCATGGTTGCAATAGAGGTAAAGCTGTTATGCGTTGCTATTATGTAGAGAATAATCGTTGATAAAAGTCCACCAAAAAAAGCACCTATGATAACTTTATAAGGCTCTAGAAAAGGTGCAAAAGAAACAGGAAAAGCAATGCCGACAACAATTGCTAAGACTGCTCCAAGTCCAGCACCTGCTGATACACCTACAATTCCGGGATCTGCAAGAGGATTACGAAAAAGCCCTTGCATAAGAACACCGGAGACAGCTAAGGCTGCTCCAATCAATAATCCCAAGATAACACGGGGAAGCCTTATGTCGATGAGCACGAGGTAATCACGCGTTTTACTACTTACCGAAAAATCTTGTGTAAGTATCACATGGAGGAGATCAACGAAAGAAACCTTTGCTGCACCATTCAAGAGCCCACCAAAAATACTGAAAATAAGGAATATTATTAAGCTTAATAATAAATTTTTTCCCTGCTTTGAACGGTTTATTTTTTTACCTTCTTTTTCTTTAGGTAAATGCATCTTGGATGTACCGTCTACCATTTTTATCAGCTCTTACCGTTTTGATGTGCACCATAAAGTATCTCAATAAGCTCTCTTGATGCGTCTGCAGTACGTGGACCAAATCCCAAAAAATACATAGCATCCATCTGTTTTATGGCATGATTTTTCGCTGCAGTTGTTGCTTGAACTGCCGGTATGGCTAAAATCTTATCAATGCTGGTTGATCTTGCACCATGTTTTACAAGCAAAATAACATCAGGATCTGATTTCAATAATGCTTCGCCATTGAGAAGTTTATATCCTTTATAATCGGTGATAGCATTGATAGCACCTGAAAGTTTGATCATACTATCAGCTGCAGTACCTGTTCCAGATGCCATGACGCGTCCATTTTGCACAGAGAAAACAAAAAGGACACGCTTTGGTGTTGTTACTTTCGCCAAAAGCGCATCGTTGTCTAAAAAATTACGCTTCAATTTCTCAATTAACGCCGCGGCTTGCACTTCCCGATGAATGGCTTGACCAACGAGGCGAATCTTTTCTATCACATTTTCACGGGAGTAGTCTTCTGGTATGATCACCAGAGGTATTGATGTTTTTTTGAGAATATCAATTGTTGAAGCGGGACCACTTCCTTCAACAAGCAATATACCCTCTGGAGCAAGTGATAAAACCCCCTCAGGTGAAAGAGCACGCATATATCCAAGCACAGGAAGCTTGAGCGCTTCTTGTGGGTAGACGCTTGTACTATCACGGGCGACAAGTTGATCTTGGGCTCCCAATGCATAGACAATTTCTGTAAGTGCTCCGCCGATAGAAACAATTCGAGCATTTTCAGGAAAACGCGTTGCAGGTTCAGCAATTACTTGTTTAGAAAAACAAGTAAGAGAGAGCAGTAAACACGTAAGAAAAAGGTTTGATAACCTATGTAAAAGAGATATGAACATGTCTAACCTTATCTTAGTTACTGCTGTTTTCTTGGCATGATGGCAAACTATTCAATAAAGAACGCCAATCTTCACGTTCTTTTTGACCCTCCTTGCGTACGCCAAAAAATTGAATAACCATCTCATCATCTTTATCGAAAACTTCAAGTGAACTGACATAACCATCACGGGTAGGTTTGCGAACATGCCATACTCTAGCAATCCCAGACGTGAGTAAATGAAGGTCAAATCTTGGATCAAGAACATTAAGCCAAGGTCCCATTTGCTTAATATTTTTTACAGTCCCACTAAAAATTTGAATACACCCTTTATTCCCAACAAAACACATGATTGGCAGTTCTTGTTGTGCGACTTGGTTAAGCATTATTTCAACAGCATTTACCTGCAATTCATCGGCAAATTCATTACCAACATATTTTACAGCATGATGTCGATTAATTTTAAATTCGGAAATAATTTTGTGAAGTTGGTGTACATCTGTCATTTTCCGCCAACGATCCCGAAAACTCTCAATATCCAATTCTGTTATGTCACATTGGGCTGGGAGAGAAACGGGAAGAATGTTAAGAACAGGAGACTGATCTTCAAGAAGGAGCTTTTCAACAAGTTTATTCCACTCTTCCATATTTGTCATATCTTTAGAATAGACCTTTAAAATAGCAACGCCATGTTGATCAAAGAATTGCAGACTTTTTGTAGGTTTTCCAAGAATAACGACATCATATTCAAAACCGAACTTCCATTGTTTTGTAAAAATACGCAAATCAATTTCACCAAGTGTGATAGGAATATGTTCGTTTTGAACAATTTTTTCAAAGCGTCCCGTTATTTCGTGAACAGCATATTCATTGCGAGTTAAGACCATGACGGTTCCAAGTCGAGGTGCATTTTCCAAGAGAGTAGCAACATCAGTTTGTAGCCTTTTTGCTTTTCCAATGGTACAATAAGCCGCAATAAGCTCCGCTTCAGATATACCAATCGAAACCGCAAAATCGCGGTTTCGCATTTCTTTTTTTTCTTCACGCAAACGAAGAATCATTTCAGCTGTATGTGCCATGAATTTACCTTATGTTACTTAACTCAAAAACTAACTTTCAAATTTTACAATTCCAAGGCAATAAATTAAATTCTTTTAAGAGTTCAATCTATCACAAAATAACACTCTATCGCCAACAGCTGAGCAATCAAAAAACGATAAAACAGAAAGAATTAAAACTTTTCTACCAAATCTTTGTAATTTTAAAGATGTTGAAAATAGAAACACAATAATTAATCCTTTTATCAATACGATTTTATTGACCGAATAATTAACAGAAGTGACTAAAACTTTTGTACAAACGACACCTTAAAGTTACGACCAGGCTGGCTATAATAATCTTTTGGTGTTGAACTTTTACCTGAAGGAAGTTCAGATACATTCCAATATTTTGTATTGAAAAGATTATAAACACCGGCTCTTAGAATAGGTCCCGTTTCACCGAATGGTTTCCACCACCCTGTCATATCAACGACATGATATCCTGGAATTTTTTGGTAATCAGATTCTCCGGCTACTTTGTCACGTTTAGCTGCCAAAGTAAGGATAATATCGCTTCCCCAAACCTCTTTTGCATATCCTAATCCGATAACTGCTTTCAAAGGAGGAATTGAGTTAAGATACTCCTTTTTATCAAGATCTTTTCCTTGTGAATAAGCAAGAGCAACATTGCTATGAAAACCATTTTTAAGAACTAAATGGGCTTTTGTCTCAACACCAAAAATTTGCACGTGAAAACGATTCATGTAATGCCGACGCGCAAATCTAAATTCCTCTGATGGCCCTCTATCCTCAGTATCTATGAAATTCTTATATTTATTGAAAAAGGCATTGAAGGAACCACCGAAATTTACATTTCCATACCGTAGACCAACATCATACCCATTGCTTGTTTCTGGTTGAAGATCAGGATTCCCTTTCACGTAATAAGCAGAAGGTTTGATATAAGAGACGTAAAGTTCTGAAATACGTGGTGCACGAAAAGCCTGTGCCCACTGAGCATAGAGCGTTACTTGATTACGAACATCCCACTCCACGCGTAATTTAGGAGAAAAGCGTGAACCATTTCTTTCTGGAGGGAATTTATCAGAAATCAGTGCTTTCTCATAAGAAGGTGTTTTCTGAGGAACATATTTGTACCAATCATACCGGATTCCCGGTGTTATACGAAAACGATCATCAACCAACCCAATTTCATCTTCAAAAACAAAACCTAAATTGTAACCATTTGTGTCTGGTGAATCTGATCGATTAGCAGGAACAAAAAGACATCCCCGAGCGTATTCTTTTATATGACAATTGTCTTTACCTAACAAATAGTGATGAAATTTAGATGACGAAACATTCATTACAAACTTTAACGTATGGTTTATAGTGCCAAAATCCACTTTTTTAAGGGCATCAGCATTGAAACCATAATTGATATTACGCAAGAAATTATCTCTCAAATAATCCCCTTTGGGAGCTGAAACACGAACGCCTGTCATAACGTAACGACTTGATTGCCTTTGCCAATAAAGCTGCCCATTAAACGCATCAAGAACTGCATCACCATTACCATTATAATTATAAGAAAGAGAAAAGCGCTCACGAAGTTTATTATCCTGCTCATAAACGGAACCTGGAGCGTATCTTTTAGACGAATTTAATTCATGTGTGTTACTATTATGACCAAAACGCTCTGCGGTAAAACCAAGGCGGTGATTATCACTCAAATATTGATGAATTTTAAAAAGCAAGTTATTTTTATCAAAGTGAGAAGGGTTTTTGCGCGTGCGTTCCTCATACCCTTCTACTGTTCCCATATTTTTGCGCTCATGACCTTCTACATAAGATCCTTGAAAAAGTAAAAATGTCCGGTAATTACGCACAGCAAAAGCTTGATCGATGCGCCAGCTGTTATCAACAGAATTATAACCACCTTTTATAAGGCTTCCCCAATTCTTTTCTTCCACGATCAGGTCTTCAGGATCAAGGGTACGCAACGCAATGATTCCCCCTAAGGCGCCAGAACCATAAAGACTAGAATCTGATCCTTGAATAGTATCAAACGTAGAAAGAGCATTGAAATCAAAAGTTGTGTTTCCACCTCCACCACGGAATATATCATTAAACCATGGAAGAGAAATACCATCCATTGTCGTAAGAACACGGTTTGCATCTAAACCTCGAATAACGAAACTGTTATTTTCTGAGTTATAGGATACGGAAGGATTAAGACGACTCACATCATAAACATCAGTTATTTGTCTTTCATCAATATTCTTGTTGGTCTTACGATCAGTCAGAATGGTTATTGAATTTGAAGCATCTTCTATTTTTTTTCCTTTAATAAGGATTGGTTTGAGTTCAGTGACAGCACTTCCATCTTTATTTTGTGCAAAAACAAATGAAGGTATACAGACCGATAATGCACTTAAAATTACACAGCTTTTATAGATATTTTTTCGTCTTATTTGCATAACACATCATAACCCTTTTAAACATCCCCTCTCTGTTTTGAAATTTTTTAATACAAAAAGGCTGGACTCACTGATTAAAACTTGCCAGCCAAGTAGGAATGATTTTGACAACGTCACAAAATCATTAGAAGACCATATTAAACATGACAAAATCAGTCAAGAAAAAAGTTGCAATTTCAAAATAGCCTGTTTTAATGAGATTGAACACCAATATTAAGCTTAAAATAGTGGCAGAAGAAACGATGATTTTTGCAAATACGAAACAATTATTAACTCTTTGGATTGGTGCATTTATTGGGGCTTTCTTTTTGCATGTATTATTGGCAGCACAGTTTTATTTTCAAAGTACTGGTATAAGTAATGGTTTGCTCTCGTCGGAGATTATGCTGACTTTTATGCAAGAAACTGTATATCCGGATGTTGATACAGACTTGCCAGATATTCATAGAGAGTCGGATATTAATACAGAGCAAGAAGTATTACAGTCTGATCTCCTAGAGCAGGAGTCAGAAGGATTGGAATCCGTGGATGAAGTTCAATCGGAAGAACCTCAGCATATAGTAGAACAAGATGACTTAAAGCCTTTGGAAGAACCCCTACCTCAAAAAGTGGAGCATAAAGCGTTTATCAAAAAAACAATACCGATGCCAAAGGCTGTAGTAAAGCGCTCCAATGCAAAGGCGGTACGTTCTTCTTCCATCAACAAGGGCGGCGGTACAGCAGGGCTTGAAGATATGTTGTTAATGGAGTGGTTAGCAAAGGTACAGTCACAATTAGAAAGGCAAAAAAATTATATTGTGGGACAGCGCACCAATCGTACAAAAGGAACGGTGAAGTTAGAATTTATGGTGCATGAGCAGGGGAGTATTTTTTCTAGTCGTGTAGTAGTCTCTGCTGGTGACCCGGAACTTGATCGATTAGCGATGGCAGCCCTTCGACGCGTTGGTTCTTTTCCACCACCACCACCATCAAAAGTGAATAAAACAATTAGAGTATCCCTAATATTTAGCTGATTTTTTATGCGGGGCGTTTTCTTATAATATATTGATTTATAATGATTGTTTATAATTTTAATGAAAGTTAAAATATAATTTATTCGAATTTTTTTGATGTTGAATCAATCAAAACCATCCGCTTACTTATGATACAAGTTGAGGAGGAGCATGGATAAAAAACTTCTAAAAAGCAGTGAATATACTTCTTATGAGTGCTCTAAATGAAAGGGCTTTTGCAACATTGGGAGTTAAGGGATGATAGAGCTATAGCTTTTATTAATTAAAGGTCTAATCGATTTTTATACCATTCGTGAGAGGATTTTCGTAAGTACTTTTCAGATACACCGTTGTGAAATGGACTTAGAAACATTAAAATAAAACAATAATATAAATAAGAAAAACATACTATTTGGGGATACTCTGTTTTGTGTGAAGGATGTGAGCTTATATGTAAAGCTTATATGTAAAAATGAGAAAAACAAAAAGCAAAGTTTCATCTTCATTATTAAAAGATATTGACATATTTAAAAGTCGTAAAACCGAATGAAAAGGGAAGATGCAGAAGAAAATTGTTTGTCTTTAAAGGCTTTCTAACTCAATGTGTCTATCTTTCTGTTATCAGAAATAATCCAAACGATATATATATATATAATAACGTGCTCTTATTTGGTATAGAAATGTTATAAGCAGAAAAAATAGTTTTAAAAAATGCTGTTTCACAAGATTTGAATATTGTCTAATAAGCAGTAGTAAAAGGATGAGCTATTTGTTTCACTCTTTTCTTATATTTGTAATCTCTATGATATTGTCGTTTATGTTGAGAAGAAATGAACTATTTGTACGACATGTTTATTTATAATGATAATTCATCATTTTGTATTTGGAATAAAAGACCAAAATAGCGGAGGGTTTTCTCATTTCGAATTTATTAATACTGAATTAATTAAAATTACTTTTTATATATCCTAAGAAGGTTGGTATGTGGGTACTATTTAAAAAGGAATAAAAACACTTCTTGTGAACGCATTTCAAATGCTATTTGGGAAGTTAAGGCATATTATTTCCGTCGACCAGAAAGCAAGTCGGTTTTTATATCTATTTTCCCAGTGAGTCTTGCTTTGTAGACACCATAATTTTCCATGACACGCATCACGTAATTACGTGTTTCTGTATAAGGAATACGTTCAATCCAATCAATGACGTTATCGAGAGGTTGTCCTCGAGGATCGCCATAACGTTTTATCCATTCATTGACTCGACGGGGACCCGCATTATAGCCAATAAGAGTTAGTATATAGGATCCATTAAAACGTTCTAATTGTTCATTGAGAAAATGTGCACCTAATGTTGCATTATAATGAGCATCACTGCTAAATTTTTTAGGAGACCATGCGATTGAGTATTTTTTTGCCAGTGCTTTTGCTGTTGTAGGAAGCAATTGGAGTATACCTTGTGCACCTGCTTTTGATATGGCTGTTGGATTAAATTCGCTTTCTTGGCGTGCAATGGCATAGATAAGCGATTTTTCTTCTACAGAAATATTAGCAGAAGCTGGTATAGCTCCCAGAGGATGAGAGAGTGCACCGACATTTTTCCCCTGAAAAACAGCCATTTTTCCAATTTTGAGGCTGGTATAATAGTCTCCATTTTTTTCTGCCATAACAGCCAGAAGAGCTAATTCACCGGGGCTTTCTATTTTTTTTCCGAGCTCTCTATAAAAAAATTTAGCAAAATCAGCATAGCCGGCTGCTTCAAGACGTTGAATTGCTTTGATCGCTTTTCGTGCACTAAAATGTTGTCGCTCAGCGGTTGTTGGTTTGGGAAAGAAAACTTTAAGCTTTTTTTGGTTGAGTCGTGCAGCGGCTAATTGACCATAGTAAGTTGCACCAAAATGAGCTGCGCGATGAAAGTATTGCTGGGCATTTTGATGTTCTTTTAGCGCTTCTGCTGTTCGTCCCATCCAGTAATATCCACGTGATGCATAAAAAGGTAAAGAAGAGAGTTGAGGAATACGTGAAAAATGCTGCATTGCTAATTTAGGGTTATGAAGAAACCGTAGTGCATACCATCCTGCATGAAACTCAGCATCGACGGCTAATGCAGATGTTATACCAGTGTGCATTGCAACGAGTTGATAAGCAATTTTGGGTTTGTTTAAATCGAGCATTTCACGAGAAAGGGCGCGTTGTTCTTTCCACAATGAATGAGGGTTCATAAGGCGGAATGCATCTTTTGATATTTTCATCATGAGTGCTGCGGCCGCATCATATTGCTCTGTTCGTCGAAGATGGCGTATTCGAGCAAACTGAAAAAGAGGATCTTTTTGCCATGATCTCTCTACAGCTTTTAATTTTTGTGTAGCTCTAGGATCATTTTTTTCAACGGCTACAAAAGCATTAAAAAGAGATTGAGCATGGGCTAATTTTGCAACGCGTGCTGCTGAATCAAAACGATGTGCATACAGCATAAACTGCATGCGTTTCAAATAATCAATAGGTTTTAATGCAGCGCTTGCATTTTTAAGAACAAATACTTCTTCTTTTGCACTGAGCTGTGTTTTATGCCACCATGGCGCAATAACGTGTTGAGCACGAGTGGTTTGTCCCGTTGCGATAAGTGCTTTAGCGAAGAGAGCCATCCCTTGTGCTGTTTGGGGCGGGTGATGAGAAAATTTTTGGATGATTGCGCGTGTGACGTTGGTTTCGTTAAGAAAAGCACGTTCAGCATTGCGTTGCATCGTTTCTATACCTGGCCATCCTTTTAGCATGTTGATTGCATTAAATATTTCAGAACTGGGTATATTAGCTTGGTTTGACACCCCCAGCGCCCATGTCAAAATATGACGATCAAGGCTATGTTTTTCCATTGAATTACGAAGATTTATTGTTTTTGCAATATTGTTGTTTGCTAGTGCATCTAGCCCAGTTTTCAGTTGCTGAAGTGTAGCAGTATTGTGTGATGTCGTGTGTATCTGTTGAAGAGATTCTTGAGCTTCTTTTGCGGTAAAGGGAGTAGGGCGAACCAAAGGGATTGGTACTTTCCCTTGCAAAAGGGGTGTTTGCGCGTATGCACTTGAAAATAAAATTCTTATTGCCAGTATAAGTGCAGTAAAGGTTGATACGAAAAGAGAGGTGGAAAATACACGCATAGAGAAAAGACCTTGAGACCTTGCTTTTTGTAAAAACTTAAGGATTTATAGAACACAAGCATGAAAAACGCGTTAATATAGACGGCTTATTTTAAAGAAATGTTCAACATTTAAGGAGGGACATTTTCATTTTATGGGGGCTTTTTTTGAAATTCATCTTGCTTCAATGATAGAGCAAGATTATGCTCTATTTAAAATTTATAAAAGGCGATTATAAAAAAATAAAAGCAAACATTATAGGGAGTTTATCATGCTCAAGGGAGCTATAACTGCGCTTATCACACCGTTTGATAACAAGGGCGCGATTGATGAGAAGGCGTTTTGTGATTTTGTTGAATGGCAGATCACACAAGGGATTAACGGTGTAAGCCCTGTTGGGACAACAGGTGAATCAGCAACGTTAAGTCATGAAGAACATAAGCGGATTATAGAATTGTGTGTTGAGCAGGTTGCAAAGCGTGTTCCTGTTGTTGCTGGAGCGGGATCAAATAGCACAAGCGAGGCTGTAGAGCTTGCACAATACGCGCAAAAAGCTGGTGCAGATGCAGTTTTGGTTGTCACTCCCTATTATAATAGACCAAATCAATCTGGTTTATACAAGCATTTTTCTTCCATTGCCAAAGCTGTTTCTATTCCGATTATAATTTATAATATTCCTGGTCGTTCTATTATCGATATGGCTGTAGAAACGATGAAAGACCTTTATCAAGATTTTAACAATATCATTGGTGTTAAGGATGCAACGAGCAGAATTGAGCGCGTTAGTGAACAAGGTGAAAAGTGTGGAAAAGATTTTGTGCAGCTTTCCGGTGATGATTGTACGGCGTTAGGTTTTAATGCACATGGAGGTATGGGGTGTATTTCAGTTTCTTCTAATGTTGCTCCAAAGCTTTGTGCAGAGCTTCAAGCCGCTTGTTTTCGTGGTGATTATAAAACAGCACGAGAATTAAATGATCGCTTGATGCCTCTTAATCGTGCTCTGTTTATTGAACCTAGTCCAGCAGGTATTAAATATGCTGCTGCAAAATTAGGATTTTGTGGTGATACTGTGCGTTCTCCTATTGTTCCATTAACAGAAAGAACAAAGAAGATTATTGATGCAGCCCTCAGTCATGCTGGTCTTTTAAAAGCATAAAATGATATTGACAAAGCCATGAATAAAAAAAAGAACGCGCCCGTACGGAAAATAATTGCTGACAATCGTAAAGCACGTTTTAATTTTGAAATCCTTAATAATCTCGAGGCTGGTCTTGTCCTTCAGGGAGCGGAAGTGAAGTCCTTACGTTCTAATCATGCCAATATTGCTGAAAGCTATGCGAGTTTTGAGAATGGGGAATTATGGTTAGTAAACAGCTATATTCCTGAATATACGCAGGCTAATCGTTTTAATCATGAACCACGACGTTTGCGCAAATTATTACTTTCAAAACGTGAGATGGCACGTTTTTTTAATGCAACGTCTCGTGAAGGAATGACACTTGTTCCTCTCAAACTTTATTTTAATGAACGAGGGCGCGTTAAGTTGGAGATCGCTCTAGCGCGGGGGAAAAAGCTTCATGATAAGCGCGAAACGGAAAAAAAACGTGATTGGGGACGTGAAAAAGCAAGACTTTTAAAAAGATATGGATGATGGATGCAATTTCGATATTCTTTATCGAAATTTATAGCACTTTTTAAAACAGTTTTAGCATTGATCTAAGTATGTTTTTGCTGCTTGAAAGATTTGGTGAAACATGGCGTCTGTCAAGCGCCCAGTATTTGTATTATAACGAGAACAGTGATAGCTCGAAAAGATGCGTAATCTGCCGATATTATTGATTTCACCGTGTCCAAAAGGGTGAGATAAAACTTTTGCATTAAGGGCACGTATCGTTGAATGGTGCGCAATGGTGCCTAAGGTAATAACGGCTTTAAGTTTCGGAAGATTTGTTAAAAGAGGTGAGAAGAAATAGCGGCACGTGTTAATTTCTGCACCGGTGGGTTTATTTTCTGGTGGAACACAACGAACAGAGTTAACAATTGCTGCATCAATAAGTTCAAGAGTATCGTCTGCTCTTTCTTCAAAGGTTCCTTGGGCAAAACCAAACTTTTTTAAAGTTGAATAAAGTAAGTGCCCAGCATAATCACCAGTAAATGGACGTCCAGTTCGATTTGCTCCGCGTAATCCAGGAGCAAGCCCAACAATAAGAAGGCGTGTTGTATCTGGCCCTTTATAAGGAAAGAATGGGTGCACCGGTGCGTTATACCAACTTGGTTCTTTTACACGCCAGCCAGCGATAAATTGATGAAGCCTAGGACATAAATTGCAATTTTGGGGTGGTTCTGGGCAAAGTGATGTTAATTGGCTATTCATGGTGTTAGGCATCAATCGTTTTTCTATTTTTTTGAGTCTTTATATAGCGTATATGACGGGTTATGTTTTGATAAACAATCTATAATGAATATAAATAAACTTTTTTAGAAGAAAGTTTAATATAAACTTATTGCTCATTATTGTGTAAAGAGAGATCATCTTTCAGTAATTTATTCGATGAATAAGAGTGCGATACACATGATGTTCAAAGAAAAAAGTTTATCTCTTTAGATAAAGATATTATCATAAAAAGTATGTATAAGGCTGCTGTTATTGCAAAGGGTTTAAACAGCAGGTATTCCTTTTAAAAGGATAAGGACTCCAGACAAGTATTTTGTCAAGAAAGACCTCCCTTTGTTTGAAGTCAATCTATTGGAATGCTTTTAAAAGAAATTTTGATAACAAGCATGAATAGGTTATACATTTTTATAAATTTTCCAAGAATTTTTTTAAATAAGTTCTTTAATCAAAAAATATAAAAGTTTGTGTTGTTTTTCTTGTGTTTTATTTTGATTATTGTATATACTCCTCTATCCGCTATTAAATTTTTTATTTGAGAAAGAGGCATAAATGGCCCGCGTAACGGTAGAAGATTGTATTGATAAAGTTGACAACCGCTTTGAATTGGTACTTTTAGCAGGTCATCGGGCGCGTCAGATTTCACAAGGAGCGCAGATTACGGTTGATCGTGATAATGATAAAAATCCAGTTGTTGCTTTGCGTGAAATAGCAGAAGAAACATTGTCGCCTGCTGATTTAAAGGAAGACCTTATTCATTCGTTGCAAAAGCATGTGGAAGTAGATGAGCCAGAAATGGCAAGTGAATTTATTACCCATTCAGGTGAAGCTGAAAGTGTTTTTAATACGTCGTCGCAAGAAGAAGGTACTTCATTTGATCATATGTCAGAAGAAGAGCTTTTAGCGGGTATTGAAGGTTTGGTTGTTCCAGAAAAAAGTGACGATTATTAATTGCAGCAATTTATGTTACAGGAGTAAAGATACCTTGTCATGTAAGGAGCAATTATTTTTCTTGTCTTTTATTGATAGGACATGTTCAATAAAGATTAGAGGTGTGAAAAGATAAAGGATATGCTCGTATGATGCGTCAGTGTGAGCTTGTTGGACGTGTTCAACGTTACAAGTCTGACGTAGATGAGGCTCTTTTAAACAGGGCCTATGATTATGCAATGAAAAAGCATGCACATCAAAAGCGTGCGTCAGGTGATCTTTATTTTTCTCATCCTTTAGAAGTTGCTGCTATTTTGACAGATATGCGGTTGGACGAGGCAACGATTGCTGTTGCTCTTTTGCATGATACAATTGAAGATACAAGCGCTACACGAGCAGAAATTGATCAGCTTTTTGGTTCTGAAATTGGGAAGTTGGTTGAAGGGCTTACAAAGCTTAATAAGCTTGATCTTGTATCAAAGAAAGCCGTACAAGCAGAAAATCTTCGTAAACTTCTTATTGCTATTTCTGATGATGTTCGTGTTCTTTTAGTCAAACTTGCTGATCGTCTTCATAATATGCGTACCCTTGGTGTTATGCGTGATGATAAACGTCGGCGAATTGCTGAGGAGACGATGGATATCTATGCGCCACTTGCAGGTCGTATGGGTATGCAGGATATGCGTGAGGAATTAGAGGATCTCTCTTTCTTTTATTTAAATCCAGAAGGTTATCGTACGATTACCAATCGACTTTCTGAATTATTGAAACACAACCGTGATTTGCTTTCCACAATTGAAAATGAATTGACAAAACTTTTTTTGGAAAATGGCATTAAAGCAGATGTTAAAAGCCGTCAGAAAAAATCTTATTCAGTTTTTCGCAAAATGGAAAGTAAAGCATTATCTTTTGAACAATTATCGGATATTTTTGGATTTCGTGTGATTGTTGAGTCCGTGAATGATTGTTATCGTGCTCTTGGTGTCATTCATACGACATGGCCAATGGTTCCTGGTCGTTTTAAAGATTATATCTCTATACCAAAGCAAAATGATTATCGTTCTATTCATACAACAATTGTTGGTCCTTCAAGACAACGTGTTGAGTTGCAAATTAGAACGGCTGCTATGGATGAAGTTGCTGAATATGGGGTTGCTGCTCATTCCATATATAAAGAGCACGGTTCCAATTATTCGACTGTGAAGTTATCAAGTGAAACGAATGCCTATGCATGGTTGCGTCAAACGATACAATCTTTGTCTGATGGAGATAATCCAGAAGAGTTTTTAGAACATACAAAACTTGAGCTTTTTCAAGACCAAGTTTTTTGTTTTACGCCGAAAGGTCGATTAATTGCTTTTCCTAAAGGAGCTACGCCTATTGATTTTGCTTATGCCGTCCATACAGACATCGGTGATTCTTGTGTTGGTGTAAAAATCAATGGTCGTATTATGCCTTTAATGACCAAATTAAAAAATGGTGATGAGGTTGATATTATTCGCTCACACGCTCAAATTCCGCCAGCAGCATGGGAATTTCTTGTTGTCACGGGTAAAGCACGTTCAGCTATTCGACGAGCAAGTCGTGCAGCGGTACGTAAACAATATTCGGGTTTAGGATATCGTATTCTCGAGCGTTCATTTGAATATATGGGAAAGCAATTTTCAAAAGACCTTTTGAAGAAAGTTTTGCCACGTTTAGCACGTAAAGATGTAGAGGATGTATTGGCTGCTGTTGGGCGTGGAGAGCTGTTTTCCGCTGATGTGATTAAAGCGGTTTATCCTGATTATCAAGATCACCGTGTGGTACAAAAGTCATCTTTTAAGCCTGGGGAAGAAGGTTGGTTTAATATTGAAAATGCTCAAGGTATGATTTTTAAAGTTCCAGAAAATGAAAAGAATGCAATGGTCGAGAATCATCAATCTAAAGCCTTGCCTATTAGAGGAACCCGTGGAGATATACCCGTACGTTTTTCACCGGAAGGAGCAGTACCTGGAGATCGGATTGTTGGTATTATGCAGCCAGGAGCTGGGATTGTTATTTATCCAATACAGTCTTCAGCTTTGATGGCATATGATGATCAGCCAGAACGATGGATTGATGTCCGCTGGGATATTGATGCCCAAATGAATGAACGTTTTCCTGCACGGATGAATATTTTAGTTGTAAATAGTCCTGGTTCTCTGGCTGAAATTACACAAATAATTTCTGCTAACGATGCCAATATCCAAAATTTATCTTTTATCCGTACAGCACCAGATTTTACAGAAATTATGATTGATTTGGAAGTGTGGGATTTAAAACATTTGAATCGTATTTTTTCTCAGTTAAAAAAGGCAGGTTCAGTAAGTACAGTACGGCGGGTTCATGGATAAAAAGAAAGATTTTGCAATGAAGACACAAGATGTCATTGATATTTTTAAACAAGCAGATGCTATTCTAGAAGGGCATTTTATTTTAACATCGGGGCGCCATAGTGCGACTTATATGCAAAAAGCGAAAGTATTCATGCATGCTGACTTGACGGAAAAGTTATGTCGTGGATTGGCTGAAAAAATCAAAAAATCTATCGAGGGAAAAATTGACTATGTTGTTGGTCCCGCAATTGGCGGTCTTATTCCTTCCTATGAAACTTCACGTCACCTTGGTGTTCCTTCTCTTTGGGTAGAGCGTATAAATGGCATCTTTGAATTGCGTCGTTTTGAAATCAAGAAGGGTGCACGGGTTGTTATTGTTGAAGATATTGTAACAACGGGTCTTTCCATTCGTGAGACTGTTGAAGCGCTTGTTGCAGCAGGAGCAGAGGTGTTGGCCAGTGCATGTATCCTTGATCGTTCTGGTGGTAAGGTCAATGTTGGAGTTCCATTGATTGCGCTTGCTGAATACGAGATAACCTCTTATGCTAGTGATGCACTTCCTGCAGAGCTTTCTGTTCTTCCCGCGATTAAACCAGGCAGTCGAAATATTTAATTGTCGTTCTATTTTTTTTGTGCAAAAGCTTAAAAAGATTAATTTGGATGATATAGATTATTTCATCATCAAAAGATGTATATTGAGAGTCATATGCTTTTTCGTCGTCGAGAACCAATAGATTTTGTAACGCGTATTCGACTTTGGTTATGGCCACGTCGTTCATTTTCTCGCTCATTTTGCTACATACATAAACGTATTTTGCGTATATCAGCAACACCGCATGAAGTAGCATTAGGGGTTGCTGTTGGCGTTTTTTTAGCTTGTTCCCCTTTCTTTGGGCTGCATATTATTTTGGCAATATTTTTTTCTTGGCTTTTGCGTGCAAACTTTGCTGCCGCAATCATTGGGACAATTTTTTCTAATCCACTCACATTTTTATTGATTGTCATGGCTGATTATAAAGTAGGGTATTTTTGTTTATCACTTTTTAGCGATGTCAAAGAGATTTCTCTTTCGCAAATTCGTGCTCTATTTAATGGTTTGACATTGTCAAATCTCTCTCTCCTCTTTAAAGGCGCATGGGACACAATTATGAGTCCTATGATTTTAGGGGGAACTCTTTTAGGTATTGTTTTTGGTGGTTTATCTTATATAGGTGTTTACAGAGCAACGGTTCGTTTTAAACAAAAGCGATATCAAAAGATTATAAAAAAAAGGCGTTTAAAGAAGCGCTCATCGTAAGAAAGATCGGGTAATATCTTATGATTATTGGTCTTGGAAATGATCTGGTTGATATACGACGTATTGAGAAAATGTTGGTTCGTTATGGTGAGCGTTTTATCCAACGTATTTTTACGGATATTGAAAGAAATAGATCTGAAAATCTCAAAAAAAGCTCCTCGTCCTATGCAAAAAGATTTGCTGCTAAAGAAGCATGTGCTAAAGCCTTAGGAACGGGAATCGCTTGTGGTATCAATTGGAAAGACATGGGGGTAGTTAATTTGCCATCTGGTAAACCAATAATGCAATTAACAAATCGTGCGCAAGTGCAACTTCAAAAGTTATTACCTCCTCATCATGATGCAGTTATTCATCTTAGCATAACAGATGATTTTCCTTGGGCACAGGCATTTATTATTATCGAAGCACTTCCACGTGGATAGATGGCGTGAGAGATTGTGCTTTTGTTATTTGAATATTATGATGAAAAAAATTATATCTGTGATGAGAAGGCAGTTGGTGATGATCCAAAAAGATAAAGTGCATAAAAAAGAAAAAAAAGGTGGGCTTCGTGAATTTATTTCTGTTTTAATACAGGCTTTGCTTTTAGCAGCGTTTATTCGGACACTTTTTTTCCAGCCGTTTAGTATTCCTTCCGGTTCAATGCGTCCTACTTTGTTGGTGGGAGATTATCTGTTTGTTTCTAAGTATGCATATGGGTATTCTCGTTTTTCCATCCCCTTTTCTCCTCCTCTTTTTTCTGGACGGATTTGGGCATCTCAACCTCAACGTGGAGATGTGGTCGTTTTTCGCTTACCAAGTAATCCGAAGATTGATTATATAAAACGCGTTGTTGGGCTACCAGGTGATCGTATACAAGTCCGTCAAAGTGTCCTTTATATTAATGATGAGGCTGTTTCACGTCACTTTATGGGGGAGATTGATAATTCTGATATAACAGAGGTTAACTATCCTGTTGAGGTTTATCGCGAGACAATGCCTAACGGTGTCAGTTATGATACACTTGATTTAGCTTTCATCCCGAAAGTTGATGATACAGAAGTCTTTGAAGTTCCTCAAGGACATTACTTTATGATGGGAGATAACCGCGACAATTCAGATGATAGTCGTTTAGATGTAGGCTATGTTCCAGAAGAAAATCTTATTGGTCGCGCGAGCGTGATTTTCTTTTCTATCAGTAATGGTTCAAGTGCTTGGCAGATTTGGCGCTGGCCATTTGATGTGCGTTGGAAACGTTTGTTTTCTTTCATAAATACGGTTCATGATTTGCCGCTTATCAAGCAAGGAAACAACGATGAAACGTCTCATGATTGATCAGCTTTTCAAGCTGACGGGGCATCGTTTTAAAGATGAAGAGAGGTTAAAGAAGGCATTAACACACTCGAGTGTACAAGATTCGGAACAGGGGAATTATGAACGACTAGAGTTTCTAGGGGATCGGGTTTTAGGGCTTTTGATTGCAGAGATGCTGTATCAACTTTTTCCTCAGGCAAGTGAAGGTGAATTATCAGTCCGTTTAAATCATCTGGTCAATGCACAGACATGTGCTGATATTGCGCGTGAAATGAGACTTCCTGATATGATCCGTGTTGGTTTTGAGATGAAAAATTTTGAGGGGCGTCGACTTATCAACATGCATGCAGATGTCGTGGAAGCTTTGATTGCCGTAATATATCTCGATGGAGGATTGGAAAGCGTTCGCCCTTTTATTCAAAAATATTGGCAAAGTCGGGCAAAGAAAATGGATGCTGGTCGACGTGATGCCAAGACAGAATTACAGGAATGGGCGCATATCCAAGGCAATGCACAACCACATTATCAGGTTATAAAACGTTCAGGTCCAGATCACGATCCTGTTTTTATGGTAGAGGTCAGTATTTCTGGGTTTGCTTCAGAGATTGGGCAGGGAAGCTCCAAAAGATATGCTGAAAGAATGGCAGCTGAAAAAATTTTGCGACGAGAGGGTGTATGGAAAACAGTAGGAAAAAATGATCATGAGTGACGTTATGAAAAAGCGTTCTGGGTTTGTTGTGCTTATTGGGATGCCTAATGCCGGTAAATCGACATTGGTTAATCAATTGGTTGGAACAAAGGTTTCAATTGTAACACATAAGGTACAAACAACACGAACTTTAATCCGCGGTATTGTCATTCATGATGATGTGCAAATTGTGTTGGTTGATACACCGGGTGTTTTTCGACCCCATAAGCGCTTAGAACGAGCCATGGTCTCTGCTGCTTGGGGAGGGGCTAAGAGCGCTGATGTTCTACTCGTTTTAATTGACGCTCAAAGTGGTCTTTCGGATGAAGTTGATATGATGTTAGATATTGTAAACAATATGAAACAAGAAAAAGTTCTTGTTCTTAATAAGGTTGATACAGTTGTTAAATCATCTCTTCTAGCGTTAACCACTAAAATAAATGAACGTGTAAAGTTTGCGCAAACATTTATGATTTCTGCTCTAAACGGTTCTGGTTGCAAGGATTTACTTCATGCGTTGAGTAACATGATGCAGGAAGGGCCATGGTATTATCCGGAAGATCAAATTTCTGATATGCCTATGCGTCATCTTGCTGCTGAAATTACGCGTGAAAAACTTTTTCTTCGTCTTCATGATGAACTTCCTTATTCCTCAACGGTTGAAACAGAAAACTGGGAAGAGCGTTCAGATGGTTCCGTTAAAATTAATCAAGTTATTTATGTCGAGCGTGAGAGTCAGAAAAAAATTGTCTTAGGAGCAAAAGGCGATACAATTAAAGCGATTGGTCAAGCAGCACGTAAAGAACTCATGGAAATTATGGATCAAAAGGTGCATCTTTTTCTCTTTGTGAAAGTGCGCGATAATTGGGATACCGATCCAGAACGTTATCGTGAAATGGGATTGGATTTTTTAAAATAAGATTTTTAAAAATAATTAAAGTAAAATGAAGTGGAAAGAACAAGCCGTTATACTTGGTACACGCCAATATGGTGAAACAAGTGTTATTCTTGAGATTATGACACGTGAACATGGTCGTTATATGGGAGTGGTAAAAGGGGGGCGCTCGCGTCGCATGGCAGCTCTTCTTCAACCTGGAAATTTTGTGGAGGCTGAATGGTGGGCTCGTTTAGACGAACATTTGGGACTTTTTCGGCTTGAAGCTCTTGATTTACATGCGGCACGATTAATCTGTCTACCAGAAGCACTTTATGCTTTGCAATTGATAGCTTTTCATTTGCGGCTTCTTCCCGAACGTGATCCGCACCCCATTTTATATGATATTTTACACCTTTTTATGCAGAATTTTGATGAACCATTTGTAAATGCAGAATTGCTTGTACGTTTTGAAATGCGGCTTCTTGAAGAACTTGGTTTTGGTCTTGATTTATCTTGTTGTGCTGCAACAGGTCGTCAGGAAAGGCTTCATTACGTATCACCAAAATCTGGACGGGCTGTCTGTGAAGAAGCAGGGGAACCTTGGAAAAAAAAGCTTCTCATTCTACCACAGTTTCTTGTACACAGAACGACTCGTCCTGCTGATTTTAGTGACATAATAAATGGTTTTATACTGACGGGTTTTTTTCTTATGCGTCATGTCTGGGAGCCACGAGATATAAAGCAGCCGTCAGTGCGCATGAATTTGATACAATTGTTTGAGCGTCAATTTGGTGTACAGGCATTAATTGGTTGATCTGATGATAATTGAATGGGAAAATGAGAATTTTAAAGACAATTGCTGAAGTCCGCCAATATACTTCAGAGGAACGACGTTTAGGTTTTTCGATTGGTTTTGTTCCAACAATGGGGGCATTGCATGATGGCCATCATGCATTAGTACAGTATGCAAGAGCAATGTGTGATCGCGTAGTGGTTTCTATTTTTGTCAATCCAAAGCAATTTGGACCTCATGAAGATTTTTCTCAATATCCAAGAGATTTGAAGGGCGATTGTGCTTTGTTAAAAGAAGCAGGTGTTGAATGTGTTTTTGCTCCTTCTGTAGATGAAATGTGGCCACTAGGAAATGATACAATTGTACAAGTGAAAAAATTATCACGTATTTTGATGGGAAAATTACGTCCAGGGCATTTTTGTGGTGTAACAAGCGTTGTTGCTAAACTTTTTAACATTGTCCAACCAGATAAGGCTTTTTTTGGGGAAAAGGATTTTCAACAAATTTTAATTATTCGGCGTATGGTTGAAGATTTGGCTTTTCCTATTGAAATCGTTGGAGTTCCTATTCTACGGGAGTCAGATGGTGTAGCGTGTTCTTCACGCAATCAGCTTTTAACATTAGAAGATCGTAAAGCTGCCAAAATTATTCCTGAAAGTGGAAAAGCTGCTGAAAAGCTTTATCATGAAGGTGAACGGTCGGTTGATAAATTATGCAAAACTGTTCGTGATATTTTACAACAAGAAACGCGTGCAATCATTGAAGCGATAGATTTACGGGATATGGAAACTTTATGCGTGGTTAAAGGAACATTGAATAAACCAGCAGTTTTACTTCTTACTGTCCGCTTTGGTGAGATAAGGCTGATTGATCAATATATATTGCAAGAGAAGGGTGGAAAATGAGTGTACATAAAACCGTAAAGCGTATAACATCTTCCGAAATACGTGCACGAAAGGGACAACAGCCAATTGTTTCTTTAACAGCTTATCAAGCTTATACTGCGCGGATTGCTGATCCATATTGCGATATCCTTTTGGTTGGTGATAGCGTTGGGATGGTTGTGTATGGGTTTGAGACAACGCTTCCTGTTAATTTAGATATGATGATTTCACACGGGAAAGCCGTGGTGCGTGGATCTCAAAAAGCTCTTGTTGTTATTGATATGCCTTTTGGTTCTTATGAGGAAAGTCCAGAGCAAGCTTTTTTAAATGCATCGCGCATTCTTGCACAAACGGGGTGTGGTGCAGTTAAGCTTGAAGGGGGCGTTTATATAGCCGAAACAGTAGATTTTTTGTGTAAACGTGGCATTCCAGTGATGGGGCATATCGGTCTTACACCCCAAGCAATGAATCGTTTTGGTGGTTTTAAAACACAAGGACGCAAGGAGAATGATTGGCAAAGAATTGAAGCAGATGGAGCAGCGATTGAAGAGGCAGGTGCTTTTGCTGTTGTTTTAGAAGCAATGGTTGAACCTTTAGCGGTGAAACTGACAGATAAGCTTTCTATCCCTACGATCGGTATAGGGGCGTCCAATCAATGTGATGGGCAAGTATTGGTTATGGAAGATATGTTGGGCTATGGTTCTCATGTGCCAAAATTTGTACGCCGTTATGGAGACCTTGAACAAGCCATGGAAACTGCAATAAAGAATTATGCAGAGGATGTCACATCTCGTGCTTTCCCAGCGGATAATGAAGTTTATAAACTAAAATAAACTTCAGTTTAAGATGAAAGGTTTGACAAGAGAACATTTTTTATTTTGATAATGAATGTGCATTATTTAATATATTTTGTATGCAATTTGAACTGTGATTTTTTCCATTTCTTTAATGAAGTCACGCCTCTCATGCAAAACAGAACGCCATTGGGTCGCTAATTCACGTGCTTTTTTAAAGAAAGCTTTCTTAAGGTACCCAACCTATTTCGCGACGGCGTTCGTTAATAGTATAGTGGTAAGTCCCTTATGAAGTTTATAAAATTTATAGAGTACTCCCGTCTTTACGCTTCATAAGAGAGCAAGCCGGCATCATCACACACTTTGCCAATTTTCAATGCTGCGACAGCGCTTAGCACTTGAGATGGTTCATAAGGAGCATTTTAACTCTTTCTTTAAAAAATTTTACCCACACGCCAGACCCGCTTGTGGTGTGCAAGAGAATGATTTTGATTGATTCAATATAAACAGATTTGAAATGAGTGAAGCTTACGATATTAGGAGCTCTCATTCAAAATGAAAAAACAATGAATTATTATTATAAGTCAGTGTGATGATTCTGTAATGACAAGGAATCAACAATGCGAAGAGTCTATAATCTTTGGGCATCCAAGTCATTAAAGCGCGTTAAAAATGCGTTTTCAATGTGTTGTGTAGAATAGGGGGATAAATTAAGATCATCGGGTAGAATATTATTGGGAGAGCCAAAATAGCGAAGGGCTTCTTCTGTATTAAATCCAGCAAGCGTAATCGCTTCATAATAGGCAGCAATACGGTCGGCTTGTTTAATTTTTTTTAAAAGTTTTTGAGAAAGATCAACGGGAAGAGAAAAGCGCATGTGGATAGCATCTTGGATGCGCTTTTCAACGCGTTCATATTGTTTTCCTATGACAGCTTTAAAAGGGGAAATCATATCGCCGATGACATATTCTGGAGCATCATGAAGAAGGGCATAAAGACATTCGTTGCTTTCCGATTGTGGAAAAAGTTTTTGAAATATTTGTTCAACCAAAAGTGAATGTTGTGCAACAGAATAGGCATGCTCTCCTCGTGTTTGACCGTTCCAACGTGCCACGCGAGAAAGTCCATGGGCAATATCTTCAATTTCAACATCAAAAGGAGAAGGGTTGAGAAGATCAAGTCGCCTTCCAGAGAGCATTCTTTGCCAAGCGCGGGCTTCTCCATTTTTTAATAATTCAGCTTTAGCCATGAGTATTTTCTATAGTATTTTCAGGAAAGGTAAAATTCATATTTTCAGCAATGCTTATAGTGACAGGAATGTTTTTTACAGTAAAGGGGATGTTATAATCCATAGCATCTTTGACGTGGTCAATACGCATTAAAGCAAGAGCCTCATTTTCTACACATGTTCCCAAGTAGCCAAGCACTTTTGTTCCTGCTTCAATGTTAGATTGAGGGGTTAATTTACACTGGCCTTTTACAATAAAAATACGGCGACGTGCTGCACGGCGGTGGTGCATTCGTGAAACAATTTCTTGTCCAATATAACATCCTTTATTGAATGCAAGTCCATTGATTTGATCGTAATTAATATCATGAGGAAAGACTTTGCCAATTTCATAGTCTTGATCACTTTCTGCAATTGCATAACGGATACGCAATTGATTCCATGTGTCATGATATTCTGAAGTTAAAAAAGGTTTTTTGCCATAGATTCGTATTATTTTTTCTTGTTGTGGGAAGCGTTTATCAACAAAACTTGAATCAAAATTTAAAGAATCTGATTCATTATTCAAAGAAACTGTAACAAGCTCTTGAAATGGTTGTGTAATTTCTACTTTTTTGCGCAGCTTATAGAGCAACAGACGCTTATGGAGCGTATCAGCTAAAGGCATCCTGATATCAATCAGGTAACCATCTTCTTTTTTTCCGATAAGAAAATCAGCAAGAACCTTTCCTTGTGGGGATAAAAGGGCTCCAGGGAAAAGTTCCTGTGGACTGATTTTTTTTACATCTGTCGTGATCAGGGATTGTAGAAAATCTGTTGCTTCTTCGCCTGTAATTTGAATAAGCCCGCGGTTTTTTAAGCAAATGGCATTTTGTTTTTTAATCATGGTTCTTGCCTTTCTGCTCAAAGTTACATAATCGATAAGTGAGCAATATGTAAGGAGCGTGGTTATGTTTAAAACATTTGATACAATTTTTAAAGGTGCAACACTTGTGAATCATGATGGAAGAAGCAAGCGTGATATTGGTATTACAAATGGTCGTATTGCTGAAATAGGCGACCTTACATGTGCATCGGCTAATGAGGTCATTGATTGTACAGGGCTTCATATTTTACCAGGAATTATTGATAGCCAAGTGCATTTTCGTGAACCAGGAAATGAATATAAGGAGGATTTGGAAAGTGGCTCGTATTCTGCCGTGTTAGGGGGGGTTACGGCAGTTTTTGAAATGCCTAATACCAGTCCATTAACAACATCAGAAGAAACATTAAGCGATAAGGTTAAACGCGCATTTCATCGAATGCATTGTGATTTTGCATTTTGGGTTGGAGGAACGCGTGAAAATGCTCATGAACTATCTGAATTAGAAAGACTTCCTGGTACGGCTGGAATTAAAGTCTTTATGGGGTCCTCTACCGGTGATCTTTTGGTTGATGATGATGAAAGTGTACGCCTTATTTTGAAGAATACACGCCGTCGTGCAGCTTTTCATTCTGAAGATGAGGCGAGGCTCAAAGAGCGTAAAATATTGCGTATTGAAGGGGATGCATCGTCACATCCGATTTGGCGTGATGAAGTTGCGGCATTAAAATGTACGCAGCGTTTGGTAAAAATTGCTCATGAGACGAAGGCTCGGATTCATGTGTTACATCTTTCGACAGAAGAAGAAATTGATTTTCTAAAAAAACATAAGGATGTTGCAACAATTGAAGTGACACAACATCATTTGACGCTCACGGCTGATGATTATAAGAAGTTTGGTACATTAATTCAGATGAATCCGCCTATTCGTGAGCCGCGCCACCGTGACGCTCTTTGGTACGGTGTTCAACAAGGAATTATTGATGTCTTAGGTTCAGATCATGCGCCTCATACTCTTGAAGAAAAACTTCAACCTTATCCCTCTTCACCTTCAGGTATGACAGGCGTGCAAACAACAGCAGCAATTATGTTGACACATGTGAATGCAGGAAAAATATCTCTTGAACGTTTTGTTGATCTCACTTCACATGGCCCTAGTCGTATTTTTGGTATAAGTTGTAAAGGGCGCATTGCTGTTGGGTTTGATGCTGATTTAACCATTGTTGATCTTAAGCGAGAGGAAATTATTACGAATAGCTTAATTGGTTCTCGCGCCGGTTGGACACCTTATGATGGTCAAAAAGTTAAAGGTTGGCCTGTTGGGACTATTATCCGTGGTATGCGCGTTATGTGGGAAGGTGAAATTGTTACACCTTCACAAGGAGAGCCTGTTAAATTTATGGAAACTTTGGTGTAAACAGATTAAAATTATAAGTATGCCGTAAAATACCATCTTTTAGAGTGGTGATATAGGGTATGTCAGCCTCTTTGATACATAAGTGTTTTTTTAATGCGTGGTGAATATTCTTAGGCTTGTTTGTAGAAACTATGCAGCAAATTACATGCGTTAGAAGCCAAGAGGAACCTTGTTCAACAAGAACCTAGATTATTTACAGAGCAAATTTAGTTAAAAATCTTCGTCCTTTGAGGTGTGGGGAGGAAGCCAAAGAGCGATTTTGTATGGGGAAAAAGGCGCTCATACGAATAAAAGCGTATCGAGACATTATTCTTTAAACGTCTCTCTATTTTCAGAGCTGGTTTATTGCTCCCCGCATTTGTGAAAGGAGTATCATTGATACCGCTAAAATTGAGAGAGATACTTTTTGTATAGATTAATTATTTATAATGCATGAGGAGGTTTTCAGATAAAATTCTTCCTTCCTCAATGTATCTTTGGTTGGCTTCAATGGCTGCTTGTGTACAATGATGATAATTTTCTGAGAAAGCACGATACGCTTCATTAAACGCTTCATAAAAATAAGCACGTCTTTGTGGAATGGGGCGTTCTGCTTCAATCAGTGCATTCATATAGTCATACCATTGGTTTGTTGGAGGCTCGCAAAGATTTTGGAGAGAATGCAATGATCCCAAAATTTCTGCTAGTCGGAGTAATTTTTTTTCATAAGGTGGAGATTGTTGTGCAAAGGTTGGCATTGAAATGACAAGAAATATTAAAATAATGATGTTCATCAATCTATACCGCATTATTTTTATTGCTTTCTTTGAATAAAACTCTGTAAAGATAAAATAATTTTGTCATGAGAACGGTGTAAAAATAAAGTTAATTGCTACATTATTCTCAATTATTGATTATAAAATATAGGGCGTAAGAGGCAGTAAGGAACCCATTGTGGAATATTGAAAATACTGACGAAGCTTTGTGTGGTTAAAAATTTAAGATTTTCTTTCTGCAAACTATCTATTTTTCACATAGATTTATATTGTATTGCCTATAGATTTTTTTCTAAGCTCATTTTCTTTAAGGAGAGAAAGCATCTCTAATGATAGAACGCTTTTGTCCAATCAAATAAAATAGATTGTTTTTATGATAAACGATGAATACAGCCGTAAATACAATGGGAAAATGGTAAGAAGAATTTACTATAAAAGATACAAGTTTTTAGCTTAAACCGCGTAATACAATGATTTGAGATAAGATACATCTAAAAGGATCGGTGCATAATATCGTCCATGGAGTCAATAAATGAAAGAGTTGCGATTTTATAATACGCTAACACGTAAAAAAGAAAAATTTACACCAATAGATGCGACAAGAGTACGTCTTTATGTTTGTGGACCGACAATTTATGATTATGCGCATATAGGAAATGCACGTCCTGTTATTGTTTTTGATATTTTATTTCGCTTATTGCGTCATGTTTATGGCAATGAGCATGTTCTATATGCACGTAATATTACAGATGTCGATGATAAAATTAATGCACGAGCAGCTAGCGAATATCCAAACGTATCATTGAATGAGGCTATTCGTCACTTAACAGAACGTACATATTCTCAGTTTCAGCAAGATACCATAGCACTTGGTTGTCTGTTGCCAACCAGTCAGCCACGCGCCACTGAGCATTTAGAGGAGATGCGCTCTTTAATTGAAAGGTTGCTTGAAAAGGGGCACGCTTATGAAGCGGAAAATCATATATTATTTTCTGTAAGTAGCATAAAAAATCCTCCCCATTATGGGGCATTTGCAAATCGTTCTTTAGATGAAATGAGGGCGGGGGCGCGTATCGATGTTGCTGCTTATAAAAGGGAAGAGATGGATTTTGTTTTGTGGAAGCCTTCTGTGGAAGGAGAACCAGGTTGGAAATCACCGGGCGGAATTCCTGTTTTAGGTCGTCCAGGTTGGCATATTGAATGTTCTGCAATGTCAATGGCAAAGTTATTAGCGCCCTATGGCGGTGGTTTAACCTGTGATGATCCGACCGCCAATGTTTTTGATATCCATGGTGGTGGAATTGATTTAATTTTTCCTCATCATGAAAATGAGATTGCACAAAGTTGTTCAGCTTTTGGGACGGAGCGAATGGCTAATTTTTGGATGCATAATGGTTTTTTACAAGTTGAAGGCAAAAAGATGTCGAAAAGCTTTGGCAATTTCATAACTATTCGTTCTGTTTTAGAGAATAATTTGGGGGAGTTTAATGGTATTTTAACCGATGAAATGAAGCAAAATTGGGCTGGTTTGTCTGCGCGTTTTTCGATGTTGCAAACGCATTATCGTGAACCATTAAATTGGACAGCACAGCGTTTAATACAATCGAGCAGCGAACTGTATCGTTGGTATGAATGGCTTCGCAGCAAAAAGAGTGAGATGAAAAACAATGAAGCAATTGATGATACTTTGATAGATGCACTTAGTGATGATCTTAATACTCCAAAAGCACTGACTCTTTTGCGAAAATTTTATAAAGAAGGAAATGCTTTGGCTCTTCTGAATGGGATGAATTTATTAGGACTGTTAAGACAAGAATGGATTAAAGAAATAGATTGCCCATTATTTACGAGAAAAACTTTCCTTGATACAAAATTTATTGATCAGCGCATTGCCGAAAGACTAAGACTTATCCATAATAAAGAGTGGGAAGCTGCGGATACAATTCGTGATGAGCTTGCAGCCAAGGGGGTTCTTTTAAAAGACAGTAAGGATCCGCAGAGTGGTGAGCGCATAACTGTGTGGGAAATAAAGCGACACTAAAGCGACACTAATGTCTCTATTCCAGCAGCTCCATAAAAAAGGAGAATATGATGGAATTTTTATATCATTATGGGTATGTTGCACTAAAACTAGTTGTAGGACTTATCGCTTTCCTCTTGATTTTAAGAACCACAGGTCGTGGTAGTCTTAGTCAAATGACGCCAGTTGATTTGGTAAGTAATTTTGTCATGGGAAGTATTATTGGAGGCGTTATTTATAGTCCGGATGTTAGCAGTATTCAATTGTTGATTGTCTTATTTATTTGGCAGACTTTAGTCACATCTCTTAATTTTCTGATGCGCTATTCAGTTTTTTTTCGTCGTCTTATTGCAGGACGACATATTGCATTGGTTTTAGATGGAGTATTTCAAGTGGATAAGATTAAAAAATTAGGTATCAGTGTGAATGATCTGATTACAATGTTGCGCATTAAAGGCTGTAGTTTACATGAAGCTGCTTTCGTTCGTTTAGAAACCAATGGCGATTGTTCCGTTATTAAAAAGGAAGAAGGAAAGAAGTCTATCATTTTAATACAAAATGGTGAAATTCTTGATAAGGGGCTGAAAGAGATTGGTAAAACAAAAAAATGGCTTCAGGCAGAATTGAAAAAAAAACATGTAAAAGTTGAAAATTTATTTGCAGCAGAGTGGTATGAAAATACAGATCAAAATAATAAATTGTATAGTGGATTATTTCTTGTTCCTTTTTCAAAAACAGTCTAACTTCAAAAAACGGGTAGGTATAGCTTATTGGAAGCCATAATGAAGAGATGAATCTATAAATAACCACAGAGGGTATTTTGCCTGTTTGTGCGGATGATAGAGAAGTAAGGACTTTATGAAACGCAATGAAATGACAAAAACTGTATCATCAGATACAGGGAAGACTCTGCACACACTTTACAATTTATGGCCCTATATGTGGCCGGTAGGGCGGCGTGATCTAAAAATGCGTGTGCTATGGGCAATATTTTATCTTGTTTTGGCTAAGCTCGTTCTCATATCTGTACCGTATTTATTTAAATATTCTACGAATGTGCTTGATTCAAGCTTTCAGCTACCTGAATGGTTCCCATCCAGTTGGATTATTCCCATCATGCTTGTTTTGGCATACAATGTCGCGCGTATTATGCAGGCTGGATTAAATCAATTACGCGATTCCCTGTTTGCCACTGTTGGTCAATACGCTGTTCGTCAATTAGCTTATAAAACCTTTGTACATATGCATGAGTTATCTTTGCGATTTCATTTGGAACGCCGAACAGGTGGGCTTTCTCGTGTGATTGAGCGTGGAACAAAAGGAATCGAAGCGATCGTAAGATTTTCAATTCTTAGTACAGTACCAACAGTTTTAGAATTTATATTAACGGCACTGGTATTTTATATAAGTTATGGGTGGCATTATCTTCTCATTGTTGTTGTAACGGTTGGATTATATATTTTGTTTACCATTAAGGCGAGTGATTGGCGTATTCGCATTCGACAAAAAATGAATACAGCGGATACTGAGGCGAATACTCGCGCTGTTGATTCTCTTTTGAATTTTGAAACGGTCAAATATTTTGGTAATGAAACTCTAGAAGCCGATCGATTTGATGCTTCTATGGTAGGTTATGAAAAAGCCGCAACAAAGATTTGGACATCTTTAAGCTGGCTTAATTTTGGTCAGACTCTTATCTTTGGTATTGGAATGACGATCATGATGCTGATGTCAGCTTATGAAGTTTTTTATAAGACACAAACTTTAGGAGATTTTGTTTTTATTAATGCGCTTTTAATGCAACTTTCCATTCCACTAAATTTTATTGGTTCAATGTATCGTGATATTCGACAAGGTTTAACGGATATTGAAGCAATGTTTGATCTTTTAGATGTTCAGAAAGAGATCGTTGATAAATCGGATGCTAAACCGTTAGAGATAAGCGATGGGACCATTTGTTTTCATCAGGTAAAGTTTTCCTATGATTCGAGACGTCAGATTCTCAGAGATATTGATTTTGAAGTTCCTGGAGGAAAAACAGTCGCTATTGTCGGTCCATCGGGTGCCGGTAAATCTACTATTTCTCGGTTGCTTTTTCGGTTTTATGATGTTGATGCAGGATCTATCACAATTGATGGGCAGGATATTCGTGATGTAACACAAAAAAGTTTGCGTGAAGCGATTGGCATGGTCCCACAAGATACGGTGTTATTTAATGATACAATTGCCTATAATATTTGCTATGGGCGTCCAAGTGCTACAGATGAAGAGATGCGCAAAGCTGCTGAAATGGCACAAATATCAAAATTTATTGAAATTTTACCGGAAGGTTTTCAGTCTGTGGTAGGAGAGCGAGGTCTCAAATTATCAGGTGGTGAAAAACAACGCGTGGCTATTGCACGGACACTTTTAAAAGCTCCTCCACTTCTTATTCTAGATGAAGCAACGGCGGCTCTTGATACGGCGACGGAACAGGAAATTCAACAAGCATTGGATATTGTAAGCCGTGGACGTACAACATTGATTATTGCGCACCGTCTTTCTACTGTTATCAATGCGGATGAAATTTTAGTTCTTAAAAGTGGTCGTATTATTGAAAATGGGACGCATACAGAGCTTTTACGCAAGAAAGGTCTTTATGCTTCAATGTGGAATAAGCAGCTTGAAGCATCGCAAGCGGAAGAAAAATTACGTAAAATGCGTGAAGAAGATGAGACGAGTGTTGTTAATCGTAAAAAATAAATAGAGCAAAATGTAATCTATATCTTTATATGGAGTGATTGATTAAATACATAAAAAGACACAAGAGGAACAAAAAGCTTTGTTGCTTGTTTAAGTTTACGATGAATAGGAAATTATATGAGTATTCTGCAATCTTTCCATAATAGCTTTGTACCGGTTCATAAAGAAGGTTATCCTTTTATTGTAGCGTTTTTTGTTATTTCGCTCATTCTTGGTTGGATATGGAGTCCGTTGTTTTGGTTTGGTCTCGTTCTCACGGTGTGGTGTGTATACTTTTTCCGTGATCCAGATCGTGTGATCCCTTTGAATTCAAATTGGGTTATGTCGCCTGCAGATGGGCGTATTTCATTTGTGGAATCATGTGTTCCACCTGAAGAATTAGGATTAGGGAAAGATGAAATGATTCGTATTTCCATTTTTATGGATGTTTTTTCATGCCATATTAATCGTATTCCTATCAGTGGTACAGTAGAGTCTATCGTTTATCATCCAGGTCGATTTACCAATGCTGACTTTGATAAGGCTAGTCAGTTTAATGAGCGTAATGGGGTGGTAATTGATAGCAAACATGGTAAAATTGGTGTCGTACAAATAGCGGGAATGGTTGCACGCCGGATTGTTTGCTGGTCAAAAGAAAACGATGCCGTTATGACTGGTGAGCGATTTGGATTGATTCGTTTTGGTTCTCGCCTTGATGTTTATATACCAACTGAAATGAAATTGCGTGTTGCAGTTGGACAGACAGCAATTGCTGGAGAAACAGTTTTGGGTTCTTTTGATGATAAGAGTGCCACAACGGGCTTCAGATACGATTAGGACTCACAATGAAAAATTTTTCGCCATTTTCTTCATTCAATCCTGAGGGGCAGCATGATGATGTTGCAAATCGGCGGCGTTCACCTACATCAATGCGGTATGTTATTCCTAATATCATTACTATTTTAGCAATTTGTGCAGGGATGAGCAGCATTCGTTTGGCTTTTGAACATCGTTATGAAGCTGCTATTTTAATGGTGCTTTTGGCTGCAGTTTTAGATGGTGCTGATGGTCGCATTGCCCGTTTAATAGATGGTAGTTCATCTTTTGGGGCACAGATGGATTCTCTTGCTGATGTTATAAATTTTGGTGTTACCCCTGCACTCATTGTTTATTCTTTTATCTTGAATCAAGCGAATCATATTGGGTGGGTTGCTGCCCTTGTTTATTGTGTTGCTTGTTGTTTGCGATTAGCACGTTTTAATGTGATGTTAGATAACCCCAATATACCTAAGTGGCAGAGAAGTTATTTTGTTGGTGTTCCAGCACCAGCAGGAGCATTATTACTTTTATTGCCTACCTATTTAGGCACTCTTGGTTTGGTCCCCAATTGGGGGTGGGCATTATTTTTTAGTCTTTATACTGTAATTATTGCTTTTCTTTTGATTAGTCGTTTACCGGTATGGAATGCAAAAACAATTGATCAAAATTTAAGGCGCGATATCGTTATACCGTGCATGTTGGTCATTGTTATTTATGTCGGTTTTCTTGCGACTTACACATGGGAAACTTTATTGATTACAGCTGTTAGCTATATGATTTTTCTCCCGTGTAGTTTTATCGCTTATAATAAACGTGCTACTTTAGAAGAGAAAAAGGCTGATGCTAAAGCTATCCAAGAATTATAAAGTGCTTCATTCTTCTGTCGAAAATCACAGGAAAAAGAGAGAGTCAAACGATTTACTTCTCATATGATGATCAATCAGGTACATGATAATCTACAAACCGATTTTTATGGACATTAAAGAGTTTTCCAGTTTCCTTTAAATCAGGTGATAACAAATGGACTATCTTTTTTGCAACCTCTTGTGGTGAAGGGAGAGTTTGTGGATCTTCACCGGGCATAGCTTCAGCGCGCATGGCAGTGCGTGTGGCACCAGGGTTGACACAATTAATCTTAATAGGGGTTTGTTTGAGTTCTTCTGCCCAACAGCGGGCAATCACCTCTAAAGCCGCTTTAGAGGCTGCATAAGCTCCCCAGAAAGGGCGCGCAGCATGCGCAACGCTTGAGGATAACAGGATGGCTCGTCCAGCATCAGATTCACGTAATAAAGGCTCAACGGCTTTCATTAAGCGCCATTGGCTGAAAAGATTTATTTGAAAAACATCTTCAAATACCGTGTTTTCTATATGCGCTATTGGTGAGAGTGTTCCAAGAATTCCTGCGTTTGCAACGATAATATCAAGTTTTTTCCAGCGTTTGGCAATTGAGATAGCAAGGGTATCGATGTTTTCCATATGATGCAAGTCAAGGGGAACAAGGGTTGTATGAGCCCCTTTTTCTCGGATTTGATTATCTAATTCAGTAAGTCCACTGACTGTTCGTGCAAGAGCAATAATATGAGCGCCGCGTGCAGCAAGCTCGAGTGCCAAATGATAGCCAATCCCTCTTGATGCGCCAGTAACAAGTGCAACACGCCCATGGAGACTAAAGTCACGTTTTGTCATCATTAATCTCTTGTTTTAAGAACAGATGATTGATGAATTTTGGAGAGATTTTCTTGATCAACCAGATGCGTAGGATAATATCCAGTAAAATAATGGTCAGTAAATTGTGGATTGGCGTTATTCCGTTTTTCCCCTGCTACAGCAAGATATAATCCATCCGTTGAAAGAAATTCTAATGAATCCGCTCCAATAAAATCACACATAGATTTTAAATCTGGATATTGATTTGCTAAAAGGTTTTCAGCTTTAGGTGTATCAATACCATAAAAGTCAGGATAAAAAATCATAGGGCTAGAAATGCGCATATGAACTTCTTTTGCTCCTGCATCGCGAAGCATTCGTACAATTTTAAGGGATGTTGTTCCACGCACAATAGAGTCATCAACCAGAATAACACGTTTTCCTTCAATCACAGGACGGTTTGCCGAATGTTTTAACTTGACGCCAAAAGCGCGAATTTGTTGTGTTGGTTCGATAAAAGTGCGGCCAACATAGTGATTACGAATAATGCCAAGCTCGAAGGGAATTCCAATTTCTTGTGCATAGCCAATTGCAGCAGGCGTTCCTCCATCAGGAACAGGAACCACAACATCACCCTCACAAGGGGCTTCCTGTGCTAAACGGATTCCCATATTTTTGCGTGTTGTATAAACACTACGCCCTCCAACGATTGAGTCTGGGCGGGCAAAATAAACATATTCAAACAAGCAAAGTTTTTCTGGTTGTGTATTTTCTGGTTTTATAATTTTTTTTGTAATTTCCCCATTTTTTTGTATTTCACATATGATGATTTCTCCATTTTTAACATCACGGACATATTTTGCTCCAATAATATCAAGAGCACAAGTTTCAGAACAAAAGATAGGCTTACCATCAAGTTCCCCCATCACGAGAGGTCTAATTCCTGTTGGATCGCGTGCCGCAATAAGTTTTGTACGTGTGAGCGCTAACATAGCATACCCACCTTCTACTTGCCGAATCGCATCAACAAAACGATCAGAGGACGACTCATAACGTGAGCGGGCAATAAGATGGAGAAAAACTTCTGAATCCGACGTTGATTGACAGATAGCACCAGAAGCGATGAGTTCACGGCGTAATGTGAGACCATTGGTAAGATTACCATTATGCGCAATAGCAATACCTCCAACTTTCAATTCAGCAAAAAGGGGTTGAACATTGCGTAATGCCACTTCTCCAGTTGTTGAATAACGGGTATGTCCAATAGCACGATTTCCTGGTAAGCGCGCAAGTGTTGCAGGGTTTGTATAGTGATCTCCAACAAGACCTAAATGCTTTTCTTGATGAAATATTTTATTATGGTAAGAAACAATCCCAGCTGCTTCTTGCCCACGATGCTGAAGTGCGTGGAGTCCAAGAGCTGTTAATGTTGCGGCATCTTCATGCCCAAGAATACCAAAAACTCCACATTCTTCATGAAGGGTATCATCATCTAATGAAAATTCTTGACAGAAAACATCGCTTTTTATCATCATATTCTTTCAGTTGTGATATGTAGGAATCATTAATATCACATTTTACATCATTTAGTTCTCTTTCCTCATGAAAAACTATTCTCTATTTTTTGAAAATTATCTTTTCATGAGAGTGTTACTCATACGTATGTTTATTGCTGTCTTTAAACAAATTTTCCGTCTTTTCGAGAACAGATCCAATATCTTTGGGGAGTATTTCCCAAACTTTTTGTCCCAATGAATCTAAAATAGGCCTTGTTTTTGCATTTTTTAACCAATTCGCTTGAAGCTCGGGTTTAATCAGTGCATTAAGCAGCAACATACCGATGACCATGATAAATAAACCACGAAGTGCTCCAAAAATAAAACCAATAGCACGGTCAAGGATACCAATTCGACTATCAATAATAAAATCAGAGATCTTCATTGTAATAATTGAAGTAATAATGAGAACAATAATAAAAATTGTGACCAATGTTGTGATCAATGCAATCATTTTATTAGAGAGATATTGTTCAAAGAAAGGTAAGACAGGTTTGAATAAAAACAGTGTCGTAACAGCTGCAACTGCCCAAGAAATCAACGATAACACTTCACGTGAAAATCCTCGAAGCATAGCAAGAAAAGCGGACAACAGGATGATTACTACGACAATTCCATCAAGGATTGTTATGATCATTTGTTTGTTCCTTATACATAAAGTTGTGTTCTTTTAAGTCTGTGTGCAAATATATTTTTTGTTATGCCATTTTTTGTTCTTATAGCAAGGATCTTTTGTATTTTATAGAGTTTTTTCTATATTATCATATCTGTGGTGCAGATCATTTTTTACTTACGGTAAGAGTAGCAACGAGTTCGGGAAGGTCGGAGAAAGTTTTTTGTTGAAAGTTGAGCGACTTCATCATTTCGGTTGTTGTTGTGGGGTGAAAGGCTCCTTGAAAGCCGAGTTTTTTTGCTTCATTGATGCGCTGTGCTGAATGTGCAACAGCGCGGGTAGCTCCTGAAAGACTGACTTCACCAAAATATACATAATCCGTTGGCAATGCGATATTGGCAAGAGAAGATACCAAAGCAGCGGCTACAGCTAAATCAGCAGCGGGTTCTGATATGCGATATCCACCTGCTACGTTCAGATAGACATCATGCTGTCCAAAACGAATGCCACAATGGGCTTCTAAAACGGCAAGAATCATAGAAAGGCGATTTCCATCCCATCCGACAACTGCACGTCTTGGTGTCCCAAGGGAAGAAGGAGCAACAAGCGCTTGAATTTCTACGAGTATCGGGCGTGTCCCTTCCATTCCTGCAAAAACAGCAGCGCCTGGTGCTTTTTCATTACGTTCCCCTAAAAATAATTCAGATGGATTTATCACTTCGCGTAATCCTTTATCAGACATTTCAAAGACACCAATCTCATCTGTTGGTCCGAAGCGATTTTTTACAGTTCTAAGAATGCGATAATGATGTCCTCCTTCACCCTCAAAATAGAGAACGCCATCAACCATATGTTCAACGACTCGAGGACCAGCAATTTGTCCATCTTTTGTAACATGCCCAACAAGAACAACGGCGGTTCCTGTTTTCTTGGCAAAGCGGATCATTGCCTGAGCACCGATACGTACTTGTGTGACAGTGCCAGGTGCTGAATCTGCTGTATCTGACCATAGGGTTTGAATCGAATCGATAATCACCATATCAAGGTTTTTATGTTCGCTTAAGGTTGCCAGAATATCTTCAACATTGGTTTCAGCAGCAAGTTTCACTTCTGTATTGTTAGCTTCAAGCCTTTGTGCGCGCAGACAAATTTGCGCAATAGCCTCTTCACCTGAAACATAGATGACATTATATCCTTTACGAGATAAAGCAGCAGCTGTTTGTGTTAGCAATGTTGATTTACCAATACCCGGATCACCTCCAACAAGGAGTGCTGATCCACGGACAAAGCCCCCACCGGTAACACGATCAAGTTCAGCAATACCAGAATGAATACGTGGAGCATCTTCGATATTTCCAGAAAGAGATGTGAGTGTGACAATGCGTCCTTTACGAGCATTCTGCTTAGGACCACTTCCTATGCCGCTATTTATAGTTTCTTCGATAAGGGAATTCCATTCCCCACAAGCGCTACATTTCCCTGCCCAACGAGAATGGATGGTTCCGCAATTTTGACAGATAAATTGAATACGATTACGCGCCATGTCGATTTAACCAATTTGCTCTGGAAGGTAATTGCTATCGGCCAGATCACTAAAGCGTGTGAAATCAGATTGAAAGGCAAGGGGCACGATTCCTGTCGGCCCATGGCGCTGTTTTGCAATAATAACGTTAGCTTTTCCAAAAACTTTATCCATTATTTCTTGCCATTTCATATGTTCAAGGCTACCGAACTTTGGTTCTTCATTTTTGAGGTAATATTCTTCACGATAGACAAATAAAACGATATCGGCATCTTGCTCAATAGAACCAAATCCACCTAAATCTGAAAGTTTTGGGCGTTTATCTGTTCTGTTTTCAACTTGATGTGAAAGTTGTGAAAGAGCAATAATAGGGATATTTAATTCTTTCGCTAAGGCTTTTAATTCTGCAGTGATTTCTTGAATACGATATTCAGATGTGTATTTTAAATCACTTGTCATGAGTTGGATATAATCAATAATTAAGACATCCAAACCATGTTTTTGCTTGAGACGTCGAGCACGGGCAGCCAGTTGTGAAACTGATATTCCTCCAGTTTGATCAATATAAAGGGGTGCCTTTTGGAGATGATTTACCGTACGAATAATTTTTGAAAATTGTTCATCTGAAATATGACCACGTCGAATATCAGAAGAAGAGACTTCCGTTTGTTCAGAAATAATACGTGTTGCAAGCTGCTCTGAGGACATTTCAAGTGAGAAGAATCCCACAATGCCGCCTTCATTTTCTTGGATATTACCATTATAATTATAAACATTGGCAATATTAAAGGCAATATTGGTAGCAAGTGAAGTTTTACCCATACCAGGGCGTCCCGCAAGGATAATTAAGTCGGATGGTTGTAATCCTCCCATTTTTTCATCAAGTGTTTGAATATGAGTCGCTATCCCTGATATTTGCGAAGAGCGTTTTTTTGCAGCACTTGCTATATCAACAACTCTTTTGATAGCGTCATCAAGACTGTCAAATCTACTATCGCAGTCTTCTTTTTTTTCTAGCATAATTATACACTTTCCTTTTGTTAGATATCAGTTTTTATGCAATTTTATATCAAGAATATTTTGCATGTTGTAGAATTTTCTCTGTGCTGTATTATTCAAAACACTGCTTGTTTTTTATATTGCGGTAATTAGGGTAATTTTTCAGATAGATTAGAAAATATTTTTGTTAAAAGGTTAGAGGTTGTCCTATAAAGAGGAAAGTTTCTGATATTCTACATAATAGTCAGCCTTGCACAACAGCAGCAATTATTTTTGAATTTAAAAACAAGAAAATGAGTGTCTTGTGAGAAGGAGTTTTTTAAAAGAAGGAACAATATAGAAAGATTTAGATTAGCTATGGATTTTAATATATGTACCCCACTTACAACATTAAGAGATGTGTTATCATTTCATGCAAGAAGAATGTTATTAAATAGCAAATAACGGTGGCTAGAATCATTGAAAAATGATTCTTTGTAAGAAATTATCATTCTTGATAAGAACTACATTTTTTAATGAGAAGGATGGTTTCACAATTTTGACAGATAAATTGAATACGATTACGCGCCATGTCGATTTAACCAATTTGCTCTGGAAGGTAATTGCTATCGGCCAGATCACTAAAGCGTGTGAAATCAGATTGAAAGGCAAGGGGCACGATTCCTGTCGGCCCATGGCGCTGTTTTGCAATAATAACGTCAGCTTTTCCAAAAGCTTTATCCATTATTTCTTGCCATTTCGTATGTTCCAAGCTACCTAGTTTTGGTTCTTCATTTTTGAGATAATATTCTTCGCGATAGACAAACAGAACGATATCGGCATCTTGCTCAATTGAACCAGATTCACGTAAATCTGAGAGCTGTGGACGTTTATCTGTTCTATTTTCTACTTGACGTGAAAGTTGAGAGAGAGCGATAATAGGAATATTAAGTTCTTTCGCTAATGCTTTTAATCCTGTGGTAATTTCTGTAATCTCTTGAACACGATTTTCTGATGAACGCTTTGAACTGCTTGTCATGAGTTGGATATAGTCAATAAACAAGATATCTAAACCATGTTGCCGCTTGAGACGCCGCGCACGAGCAGCTAATTGCGTAATTGATATTCCCCCAGTTTGATCAATATAAAGTGGTGCCTTTTGTAGTTGGTTCACCGCACGAATAATTTTTGAAAATTGTTCATCTGAAATATTGCCACGCCGAATATCAGAAGAAGAGACTTCTGTTTGTTCAGAAATAATACGGGTTGCAAGCTGTTCGGATGACATCTCAAGTGAGAAGAATCCCACAATGCCGCCTTCATTTTCTTGGATATTGGCATTACGATTATAAGCATTAGCAATATTAAAGGCAATATTGGTAGCCAGTGAGGTTTTACCCATACCAGGGCGGCCCGCAAGGATAATTAAGTCAGATGCTTGTAATCCTCCCATTTTTTCATCAAGTGTTTTAATATGGGTGGCTATCCCTGATAATTGTGAAGAGCGCTTTTTCGCAGCACTTGCCATATCGATAGCTTTTTTAATAGCCTCATTAAAATTTTCAAATCCACCTCCATATTTCCCTTTTTCTGCTAGCTCAAATAACTGATTTTCAACAGTTTCAATTTGTTGGGTAGGCGTGAGTTCTACAGGAGCATCAAAGGCTGTATTGACAACTTGAGTTCCAAGGTTAATCAAAGACCGTCGGATAAAAAGATCGTAAATGACGCGTCCATAATCTTCAGCGTTAATAATAGTGACTGCCTCTGTGGCTAAGCGAACAACATATTGGTATACAGTAATATCTCCAATTTTTTCTTCCATTTGGATATAGGGCTTGATTGTAACTGGATCTACACGTTTTCCTGTTTTAATAAGGTGAGATAAAACATGATAAATTTTTTGATGCAATGGTTCAAAAAAATGTTCTGGTTTTAGAAAATCTGAAACGCGGTCAAGAGAATCATTGTTGATAAAGATGGCACCAAGCAATGCCTGTTCAGCTTCAATATTATGCGGAAGTTGCCGAAAAGAAGGAGAATCCTCTTTCTTTGAAGAGCTGACATTAACAACGTTAGTTTCTTCCATAATATTTTTCCACTAAAATTCTAAGTCTAGCTACTTTAGGCGATAAATTGAAAATCGTATAATTAAAAGAATAGAGCTACAAACCTTCATTTTAAGTTAAAATTATATAATTTTTTAAAACTCTCTTTTCGTTCCTCATTTATCATTTGTGTATTATTTATATAACGTCTATCTATTTTATTTTATAATATGTGATTTTAAAGTGGAAGTTTTGCTACTCTAAATTTAAGTATTTTTAAGTTACTTAACCTTAAAATTCCAATATCTGTGTAAGTAGAATTATTTTTTATAACTGAAATTATTTCAGATCATGTGAGGATATAATCAAATTAACGCTCATACAAACTTTAGTCTTAAGGGTAGAACTTTAAATTATTTTTACTTTATATGCTGGAAAACAAAAGACATTTCCTCTTAGTGATACTACCATTCTCGGCATGTAATGCCTTTAAATAGTATATTTCTAATTCTTTCATAAAAATTAGGTTCTTTATGTACGATAGCCATAAAATACTCACTTTTAAAGTGCGAGTATTTTATGATCGATATTTAAAATGGAATAAAAAATATAAAACAGAAAGAAAAAATAGAAATTAAGCTTCTTGATGAGAACTGTTTATATCGTTGTCATTAATTTCTTCTGCCAATAATTCTTCCTGACTTTCTTCTAATAATTCTTCTTGAATATTATATATTTCTTTAGCCGAAGTGAGGGTTTCACCTTCTGCTTGGCGTTGTGCTTCACTGGTAGAACGCGCAACATTAATAATCACAGAAATTTGAACCTCTGGATGTAAGCTAAGAGTGATAGTGTGAAGACCGATCATTTTTATTGGATGATTAAGTTCGATTTGATTTCTTCCAATAGAAAAGCCTTCATCTGTTATGATTTCAGCAATATCACGTGTTGACACAGAACCATAAAGTTGTCCTGTTTCACCAGCAGAACGAACAACAATGAATGATTGTCCATCAAGTTTTTCAGCAATTTTTTGCGCTTCGCTTTTGCGTTCAAGATTACGTGCTTCAAGTTGTGCACGTTGTATCTCAAAATGTTTTTTATTAGCTTCATTTGCGCGTAAAGCTTTACCTTGAGGCAAGAGAAAATTACGCGCATAACCATCTTTAACTGAGACAATATCACCCATCTGACCAAGACGAGGAATGCGCTCAAGTAAAATAATATCCATAGTTTTTCCTTTCGAACAAATAAATTTAGTGGAGTTTTTTGCGTGATTGAAAATTGTATTGAATAGCAGCCCAAATTCCCATCAAAAGCATCATGAAAACAATAGGTGGAGTAAAAACGACTGTTAAAATAGCAATATAAACAAGAGAAAGTATAATAATCCGACCGTTTACCCCTTTTGTAATATTGTGAAGATATGCTAGACCGCTAATTAATATGATGACAATGTATGCAGTACTAAAGACACGGGTACTCAAGTTAAGAGAAGCGCTCAGCTCAACCATCGATGCTATGCAAACAATAATGAAAATAACAATTCCAGAAATGGGAAGGCGGAGAGTTTGGCTCCAATCATCACGGGGTCTTTTCAGCCATTTCATATGTTGTGCTGCTATCATGGAAAAGTAAAGGTTACCAATGAGAAAAACCAAACTATAAATAGTCAAAGAAAAAGCAGTAAAAGTTGCTGTATGCGTCATTAAAAGCTCATTAAAAGCGCGTATATCGGCTTCTTTTATTGACTGTGTTTGTTGCAGAGTTTGTGCTATGTTTTCGGTGATTTTTTTTGCAACGATGGGTGTGGAAGGACGTGTTTGAACATAGAGCCCAATGAAAGTTGCTATAAGAGCGATAAAATTAGTTAAATGAAAAATAACCGATGATAATGGATACCATATCAGTTCGTTTTCTTTTTGCGCTGGTCGTGCAAGCCCAAGAAGCCAAGAAGCATAGACAGCAGGAAGGAAAAATAAGAACATAAAGCCAAGAGCAATATAGGTATTAGTGGTTATGATAAGAACAACAGTGGCACTTATGAGGGCGATGAGACTGGCTAATGTTCCTTGACCGAACGCAACAATAAAAATTGGCAATGAAAGAAAGCAGCCAAGAAGAAGAGAAAAAAAGGGCGCAATATTTGCAACACTGATGATTGCCAGTCCTATCACAACAGCAAATAATCCTGCCAAAATACCGGTTAATATCTCATAAGTACGATTTTTTTTCATTTATTGCTGTCCTGCTTTCTGCAGTTAGAGGTGTGTCAATACCCCAACTTTGACATTTAATAGCTTAACATAGGATACAACAAGCTATTTTTTAACCATATAAGAAATGCAACTGGAGAAACTCTCCAGTTGCATAGCGTATTGATTGCTTACTTTATAACGTACGGAAGTAAGCCTAAAAAGCGAGCACGTTTGATAGCATTAGCTAATTCACGCTGTTTTTTCTGACTAACAGCAGTAATCCGTGAAGGAACAATTTTCCCACGTTCGGAAATATAACGTTGTAACAACTTGATGTCTTTATAATCAATTTTGGGAGCATTGGTCCCTGAAAAAGGACACGTTTTACGACGACGATGAAAGGGGCGACGTGCAGAGTTTTGATTAGTATCAGTCATTATTCTACCCCTTCTATAGTATTTTCACGTTGACGACGTGGAAAACGAGGACGCTCTTCATCATGTCCAATGTGACTATTGCGATCAAGGTGTGAGAGCATAGCAGATTTTTCTTTTTCGTGTTTTTCTACGCGAATGGTCATATAACGCAAAATATCCTCATTGATGCGCATCTGACGCTCCACTTCAGCAATTGCTGAAGCTGGTGCATCAATATTGACTAAGACATAATAAGCTTTACGGTTTTTACGAATACGGTAAGCAAGAGGACGAAGTCCCCAATTTTCTATACGCCCAACTTTTCCACCATGCACTTCAATGACACCTTTGTAGAGACTCAAAAGTTCATCAACTTGCTGCGGTGCAATGTCTTGTCGGGCAAGGAACATATGTTCATAAAGAGCCATTGTTTTGCCTTTCTTCAATTAAATTTCACCGGTTTTAGCGCAAAGCCTCTGCGACTTGTCTTTTTTGGAAATCCAAAGAAGAAAGGACGCGTTTACAATTCGAGACATCTCAGAGCGGAGATACGGGAGGCCGGAAACATTGTATTTCCTACTGATATTTTACAGCCCTCCGTTCAACCTCCAGCTAAAGTGCCGGCAACGAATATTTCATATCTACAGGTTATCTTTTAAAATAGCAAGTTTATGCACATAAAAAAATTGATTTGTTAAATCTTGATATATTTCCTTCTTCTACAAAAAGATAATACTGTAATATAAAGGCAAAGGAGGGAAAAATGGACTTTTTAAACCAAATTGATGTTACACTCTTTGAAATGTTTGTCGGCAATCATCAAGCTTGGTCGATTGTAGTTTTGTTTAGTATTTTTTGTGCAAAGTTTTTAATTTATATTATTCCTCTCCATCTTTGTGCGTTGTGGTTTTGTGGTGGGGAGAGGGAACGGTGTGTTGTGCTAAGCATTTGCATGAGTATTTGTGCATCTCTTTTCATAGGTTATCTCATTTCTCTTTTTTATTTTCATCCTCGCCCATTCGTGGTAGGGCTGACGACACCGTTTATTCAACATCGTGCAACAGCTTCTTTTCCTAGTAATCATGCCTTGACCATTGCATCTTATGCAGCTAACTTTTATTTTTACCGATACAAAGTTACTTTTAAATTTGCCGTAGTGTTTTTATGCTTAATCTGTTGGGCGCGCATCTTTGTGGGCGTACATTATCCCTTTGATATTTTAGCAGGTGCACTTTTAGGAAGTCTCATAAGTTTGGGTGTTATTCAGTTTATAGCACCCTATTTCCCTAAGTTTTTATATCAAATTCCGCCCTTAAAATATAATTTTAAGTGTGGTATTCGTTTTAAATAAAGGGCTTTATCTTGATTTGTGCGGATGAATAAGGTCAAAAGAAAATAATTTAATTGTACAGTTTTAGGAGTTGATAAATGGGTGCAGCTTTTATTTTTCCAGGGCAGGGGAGTCAACTTGTTGGTATGGGAAAGGCGCTTACAGAGCAATTTATTGCCGCACGGATGGTTTTCGAGGAAGTTGATGATGCTTTGGGTGAGAAATTATCAAAGATTATTTTTGAAGGACCAGCAGATGTTTTAACGTTAACAGCAAATGCACAACCGGCATTAATGGCTGTATCTATGGCTGTCATTCGTGTGATGAAACAATTAGGGCTTCGTATAGAAGACAAGGTAAGATTTGTTGCTGGTCATTCTTTAGGCGAATATTCGGCTCTTTGTGCTGCTGATACATTTACTCTCACAGATACGGCAAGGCTTTTGCGTACTCGTGGCAATGCTATGCAGGCTGCTGTCGCGGTTGGAGAAGGTTCTATGGCTGCATTAATTGGTTTAGAAGAGCACATTGTGGAAGAAATTTGCGAAACTGTTTCTGGAGAAGGACTATGTCAGATTGCTAATGATAATGGTGGTGGGCAAATTGTTATTTCAGGTAAAGCAAAAGCAGTTGAGACAGCGGTAGAGATTGCATCAACAAAAGGTGCAAAACGTGCACTTCTTCTTCCAGTTTCTGCACCTTTTCATTCGTCTTTAATGCAGCCTGCTGCTGATGCCATGAAGAAAGCGCTTTTGACTGTTAATAAAATGGAACCTATTGTTCCTTTAATTGCCAATGTTTCTGTTACACCAGAAAAGGATCCAGAACGTATTGCTACTCTTCTTGTCCAACAAGTGACGGGGAGGGTGAGGTGGCGTGAAACAATAGAATGGATCGGGGCTAATGGGGTTGATACGCTTTTTGAAGTTGGTTCTGGAAAAGTATTAACAGGTTTAACGCGTCGTATTAACAAGGATATAAAAGGGGTAACTATTGGAACAGTTGATGAAATAGAATCAGCGCTAGGTATGCTTGGCGTTTAATCTATAAGGAGTTTAAAAATGTTTAAATTAACAGGGCGTAAAGCTCTTATAACGGGGGCATCAGGAGGAATTGGTGAGGCAATTGCACGCTGCTTTCATGCACAAGGAGCCATTGTTGGACTTCATGGAACACGTGAAGAAAAGCTTAGAGAAGTGGCAGCAGAATTAGGGCAGAATGTTTTTGTATTTCCCGCTAATCTTTCTGAACGCCAATCGATTAGACAATTGGTTGAAGTTTCAGAAAGAGAAATGGATGGCGTCGATATTTTGGTTAACAATGCTGGAATCACTAAGGATGGTCTTTTTGTGCGTATGCAAGATAAAGATTGGGATGATGTTTTAGAAGTTAACCTAACAGCTGCTTCTCTTTTGACGCGTGAATTAATACATTCTATGATGCGCCGCCGTTATGGAAGGATTATTAACATTACATCTGTTGTTGGTGTTGTGGGAAATCCTGGACAAACGAATTATTGTGCTGCAAAAGCAGGCTTGATAGGTTTTTCTAAAGCATTGGCACAAGAAATTGCTTCGCGAAACATCACTGTCAATTGTATTGCTCCAGGATTTATTAAATCCGCAATGACAGACAAGCTTAATGAAAAGCAAAAAGAAGCCATTATGGCTGCGATTCCGATGAAACGTATGGGAAGTGGGCAAGAAATAGCCGCTACTGCTGTTTATTTAGCAAGCGATGAAGCAGCCTATACGACAGGTCAAACACTCCATATCAATGGTGGAATGGCAATGATTTGAGTATTTATTTTATTCCACATTGATTTATGAGTTGTATTATTTTAGATAGTAACGATTGAAATGGATAGATGCATCTATTTCTTTAATATGGTCGTTGATCAATTGATGTCGGAATGTCAGATTGGTTCATTTTGTAGGGGATATCCACAGGATGTTTTAAATCATTACTAAAATCTTTTAAAGTAATGCATCTATTGCTTGATTAGATGAACCGATATAGTTAACCAAATTATAGGAAATATAAATTCGAGGATTTCAACATGAGTGACACAGTAGAGCGCGTTAAGAAAATTATCGTGGAACATCTTGGGGTTAATGCTGATAAAGTTGTAGAAAATGCAAGCTTTATCGATGATCTAGGGGCTGATAGCCTTGATACGGTTGAACTCGTTATGGCTTTTGAAGAAGAGTTTGGGGTAGAAATTCCAGATGAAGCTGCTGAAACGATTTTTACAGTTGGCGATGCAGTCAAGTTCATTGATAAAGCTTCTGCGTGATTACTAAAGGGCAAAGGCATAAATTGCTTTTGCCTATATTCTTCGGAGCTCTTTTGAAAAGAGAGCTTTGAGAGGTGAAGTTTAGTTCAAGGTTAGAAGTTATGAGACGTGTTGTTGTTACTGGTTTAGGGTTGGTATCTCCATTAGCTGGTAATACTGAATATAGTTGGAAACGACTTCTTGAAGGAAGAAGTGGTGTCCGACGTATCACTGAGTTTGATGTGTCAGATTTGCCATGCCAGATTGCTGCGCGTATCCCCTTAGGGGATGGAACAGAGGGGACTTATAATGCTGATTTGTATATGGAACCTAAAGAGCAACGTAAAGTTGATGCATTTATTGTTTATGCAATGGCTGCTGCTAACCAAGCGCTTGCAGATGCCGAATGGTTTCCTAAGAGTGATGAAGATCAGATTTGTACAGGCGTGTTAATTGGTTCGGGAATTGGGGGAGTTGAGGGTATTGTTGAAGCTGGTTATACGCTTCGTGATAAGGGCCCACGTCGTGTTTCTCCTTTTTTTATTCCAGGTCGTTTGATTAATCTTGCTTCTGGTTATGTGTCTATTCAATATGGTTTACGGGGGCCTAATCATTCTGTTGTAACGGCTTGTTCAACAGGGGCGCATGCAATTGGTGATGCGGCACGTTTGATTATGTTTGGTGATGCAGATGTCATGGTGGCAGGGGGGACTGAATCTCCGATAAATCGGATATCTCTTGCAGGTTTTGCAGCTTGTAGAGCTCTTTCTACTTGTCGCAATGATGATCCTGAACGGGCGTCACGTCCTTATGATATTGATCGTGATGGTTTTGTGATGGGGGAAGGAGCAGCTGTTGTTGTTTTAGAAGAGCTGGAACATGCCAAAAAACGAGGAGCGCGTATTTATGCTGAGGTTATTGGCTATGGTTTATCTGGTGACGCTTACCACATTACAGCGCCTTCAGAAAGTGGTGAAGGGGCTCAGCGTAGTATGATAGCTGCTCTTAAGCGTGCACAAGTGAATGTAAGTGAACTTGATTATATTAATGCTCATGGTACATCTACGATGGCTGATTCCATAGAGCTAGCGGCTGTTGAGCGTGTTTTAGGGAGTTATGCACCACAAGTTTCTATGTCATCAACGAAATCATCTATCGGGCATTTACTTGGTGCAGCCGGTGCTGCTGAGGCTATTTTTTCTATTTTAGCTATACGGGATAATATAGCCCCAGCGACACTTAATCTTGACAATCCATCGATTGAAACGAAAATCGATCTTGTACCACACAAACCGCGTGAACGAAAGATTGATACGATTCTTTCTAATTCTTTTGGATTTGGTGGGACAAATGCATCGTTGGTGATGCGACGTTTTAGGGGATAATAAGTATTTTTATTTAATTTTTGCTTTTGAGTTTTCTACTTTATTATAAGGTGAATAAGAAATTATAATATTATCCTTAATCGCTATTGAGGGGTTATGTCCGATGTGAAAAATGGAAAATCATTAAAGGACGTAAGTGATTCCTCTTCGAATCATTTAGCAGATAGTTATGACATGTTAATACATAAAAAACGAAAGAAATCATCTATCGTCCGTAATCCGTTGGTCATTCTCGGTCATTTTTTTCTTATGCTGATTGTGATTATTCTTTTTGCCATAAGTATTCCTCTTTATATTGGAAAAAGTATTTTTGAAGAAAAGGGAAAAATTGAGGAAGAACAAATTGTTCTTATCCATCCTGGTACCGGAATTCGTGAAATTGCTTCATTGCTAGAAAAACGTGGTTTCATTCGATCATCAGATATTTTTGTTTATGGGGTTGGTTATCACCAAAAAACAACGCATCTGAAGGCTGGTGAATATTTAATTCCAGCTCATGCTTCGATGCAGGATATTATGGATATTCTTGTGAAAGGAAAATCTATAGAGTATACATTTACAGTACCTGAAGGTTTAACGGTTCAGCAAGTTTTCGATCGATTAGCTGCGAATGAAATTTTGATTGGAGACCTTCCAAAAATTTTGCCTCCAGAAGGTTATTTAATGACGGATACTGTTCGTTTTATTCGGGGAACAACGCGTAAAGAGATTGTAAACAGGTTGCGTGAAGGACAGACAAAATTAATTCATGCTATATGGGCTACGCGTTCACCTGATTTACCCATTAAATCAATTGATGAATTTGTTATATTAGCCTCAATTGTTGAGAAAGAAACGGGAATTGCAGCAGAAAGACCAATGGTTGCTGCGGTATTTTATAACCGCCTTACAAAGCATATGCGTCTTCAATCGGATCCAACAGTAATTTATGGTCTCTTCGGAGGAAAAGGAAAACCATCCGGTCGTGCAATTTATCGTTCAGATCTTGAGAAGGAAACACCATATAATACTTATAAAATTAATGGTTTGCCCCCAACGGCTATTGCAAATCCAGGTCGAGATTCTTTAAAAGCGGTGGCACATCCACCAAGCAGTGATGCACTTTATTTTGTTGCTGATGGTTCAGGAGGGCATGTTTTTTCTCGAACTTTAGAGGAACATAATATGAATGTTCGCAAGTGGCGAGAATTAAAGGCAAAACATTGAATTTATAGTGATAACACATCTTTTTGCATCGTAAATGAGAATCCCAAATATAGTAAAATTTTTCTATTTAAATTTTTTATGAGAATGATAAAAAATCATTTTCTTGTCTGTCACAAGTGGGTTGGCGTATGGATAAAAATATTTAAGAAAAAAGTGAATATACTGCTAATACCTTATCTCAAAAAAGAGCAAAATAACATTGAGAATTGCTAAGAAAACACATTGATTAGGGGAGAGGTTGAGATAATGTATAATTCAAATTTTGGAGAAACATTTATGAACAAAGTAGAGTGATGTAATGACAGTCTTTGAAAGTAAATTGAGTGCTATAAAAATAAATCAACGCCGCGGTTTTTTATTTATTCTTTCTTCGCCTTCAGGTGCTGGTAAATCAACAATTTCTCGATTACTTCTAAAAGAGGGACAATTAGAGCTTTCCGTAAGTATGACCACAAGGAAAAGGCGTCCTAGTGAAGTAGATGGGCTGCATTATTACTTTATTTCAAAGGAAGAGTTTGAATATAAGCGTGATAGGGATGAATTTATTGAGTGGGCAGAAGTTCACGGAAATTATTATGGCACTTTACGTGAAACTGTTGAAAGCGCATTGAATGCTGGCCAAGATATGTTATTTGATATTGATTATCAAGGTACCGAGCAGCTGCAAAAAAAGATGCTAGGAGACACTGTATCTGTTTTTATTCTTCCACCATCAATGAAAGAGCTTGTTTCGCGTTTACATCGTCGAGCAGAAGATAGTCAAGATACTGTCAATTTGCGATTGGAAAATGCACGAACGGAGTTAAAGCATTGGCTTTCTTATGATTATGTTGTGATTAACGAAGATTTAGATCAGTCTTTATCTTTTATTAAATCAATTTATTTAGCTGAAACCGTAAAACGTGAGCGTTGTTCGTATCTTGGTTCTTTTGTTGATGGGCTTATTGCTGAAAAAATCGATAAATATTGTGATTAAAAAAGGTTTTATAACACAAAGTGCATTTTTTAGAGCACTAGATGCGCTAAAGTTACAAATTCAGAAATCGAGAGCGTTTCAGCACGGCGCGTTCCATCAATTCCAGCTTTTTCTAATAGCTCTTCACCTCCAAGTATTTTGAGATTTTGACGAAGCATTTTTCGTCTTTGCCCAAAGGCGGTTTTTGTGACGAGGCTTAGTTTTTGTGCAGAGCAGGAAAGAGGTTGTATTCGCGGAATAATATGAACAACGGAAGACGTTACTTTAGGTATTGGTATGAAGGCTTGAGGGGGGACATCAAAAGCAATTTTAGCAGTGGTACGCCAGCCAGTTAAGACACTAAGACGTCCATAATGAGTAGATTGAGGTTTAGCTGTAATCCGTTTGGCAACTTCACGTTGAAACATCAATGTCATTGATTCATAAAAAGGAGGCCATGGTTCAGTCAAAAGCCAATTTAATAAGAGTTGTGTCCCAATATTATAGGGAAGATTTGCAATAATGCGCGGTTTTACAGGGCTTGTTTCAAAGAGTTTTGAGAAATCTTGCTTCAGTGCATCATTACAAATAACTTTTAATTTTTTAGGATAGTGTTTTTCTATTTCTAAGAGAGCCGGTATGCAGCGCTCATCGCGTTCTATTGCTGTTACAATGGCACCCTTTGCTAGCAAGGCACGTGTGAGACCTCCAGGACCAGGACCAATTTCAAGAACAGGTTTTCCTTCTATATTGCCTGCTTGATGAGCAATTTTAGATGTTAAATTAAGATCAAAAAGAAAATTCTGCCCCAAAGATTTATGCGCTTGTAATCCATATATATCAATGACCTCACGCAGAGGAGGGAGATTATCTATTGGCATGGGTTTAAACTATTTTTTGCAAGTTGATTTGCAAGTTTAAGAGCAGCAATAAAGCTTTCGGGAGAGGCTATCCCTTTATCAGCAATGTCAAAAGCAGTCCCGTGATCTGGAGACGTGCGAATAAAAGGTAGACCTAACGTGACATTAACAGTGCTATCAAAGTCTAATGTCTTAACAGGGATAAGGGCTTGATCATGATACATACAAATGGCAACGTCATATGCTTTTCTTGCGCATTCATGGAACATTGTGTCGGCAGGCAGCGGGCCTGCAATATTGAGTCCTTTCTTTTTAAGATATTCAATAGCAGGAGTGATAATTTCAATATCTTCTTTTCCCATTGCACCTCCTTCTCCAGCATGAGGATTAAGACCAGCAACAGCTAGTCGGGGTGACGTTATTTTAAACCTTGTTTTTAAGTCATATTCAGTAATAAGTACCGTTTGAATAATTAAATCACGGGTAAGCTGTGAAGGAACATTTTTAAATGGAATATGAACAGTTATTGGTACTGTTTTTAATCGGGGTCCTGCTAACATCATAACTGGATGATAACATTTATGAAAAGCTTTATGGGCTAAATCGGCTAAAAGTTCTGTATGACCTGGAAATTGAAAACCGGCATCATAAAGACTCTTTTTTGCAATAGGACAAGTGATAAGTGCACATGCATGGCCATTTTGAATCAATTGAACACAGCGTTTAATTGCTTCAATAATTCCAGCGGCATTATTCGATGAAGGTATACCTAATTGATCACTTTGTTTGTTTTTTAACGGTATGATAGGAAGAGCGTTTTGAAAATTTTTTGCAGGATTATTGATTAAAACAGATTGCACCTCAACATCAATCTGTAAAAAACGAGCGCGCGAACGAATAACATCTGGATCAGCAAGAAGTACAAAAGGTGGAATTTGGCGCGTAACACGCAAATTCCACGCTTTTAATACTATTTCAGGACCAATTCCGGCAGGATCACCACCGCTAACAATAAGAGCAGCCATTATGAATTTTGAATGCGTGCCACTCGGCGCAGTTCTCCTAAATATTTGTCGCTTAATTCTTCAAGTTTTTGCGGGCTTCTTTTTTTACTATCTTGAAGAGAAAATATCAGTCGAGCGACATAATCATCAGAAACTCTTTTTATTTTGCAGACAGCAATTGCTTCGATTCCATCAGATGTTTCTTGTAATTTTGTCATCTTTCCAGCAGGCGTTGCAAGAATAGCTTGTTCCCATGCATTAGGAAGTTGTGGCTCCAGAAACTTTCCTAAGTGGCGGATAGTAACGTCTAAAATACCTCTTGCTTGATTGTGAGCATTGGCACATCCACGGAAATGTGCGCGAAAATTACTTGCTTCTCTTTGACGTCTTTCAAAGATCTCTGAACGACGATGTGCAGGAATGACAAAAACAATTCGCTGTAATGTATATTCGTTGGTTGAAGGTTTTACACCACCATTTTTTAATATTCTGCGTACAGCTTCTTGTTCGCTAATCATACCTGTTTCAGCTTGATAGCGTGCGCTAACAAGACGCCCCCATCCTATTTGTCCACGGATGTAATCTTTAAAGTGTTGCACTGTGATCTCAGTTTGGATCAGAATCTGGTTGAGCTGATCAATCGTCATATTATTTTGTGTCGCAAAATTCTCAAAAGCTCTATCAACTTCATCATTGCTTACTTCAATATTACGACGTTTTATTTCAATATTTTTTAGCTTTTCGTCAATAAGCTCTTTTTTAGCCTGTGCCACCAAATTGCCTTGCTTTTGTTGTAGCCTGAGAAAAGCAAGGCGTCTTTGTATATCATAATTTGTGATGGGGTTGCCATTAACTGTAACAACAATAGAAGTCTGTGCAAAGACTGTCGGAATCAAAAATCCATTTATTAGCAGGCTACTTACGCTCAAAGATGCAATATAAAATAAAGCAAGAAAACGCTTTTTCAATTTATTCATGTAAATAGGCTTTCGCATTGTTTATTAATTCTCATCAACAACTTAAAATACACGCTTTCTTTCATAAAAACAATGATAAGTTAAATGACTGATACATTCCCTTTATAAATTAATCTATCTTTTTTCCGATATCTGCAATCGTACGCAATGAAAGAGAGAAATTAAAGTTTTGCAAGGGTGCTTTCCTGCCTGGATTCGTTACCTGTTGATAACCGAATGTTAACCCGAAACATTCATCCATATAACTCAAGCTAATTCCTCGCTTTATAAATGTACCAGATACTAAATCATAACCGGCGTTGCTATTAATGGACCAATAATCTGCCAATTTAAGTCCTGTTTGAAAAGAAATTTCTTGGCGCTCTTGAGAATATTCATAATCTGGTTGCTTTGCGATATAGGCATATTGTAGAGCCGCCCAAAAATTTTGCCATTTTTGTGATGCTTCGATTTCACTACGGCGGATTTTTCCTGTTTTTTTATCAAAGCGTCCACGCGTTTCTAAGGAAAAACCACTTTTATGGGTTGTACCAAACATTGCAACATAGTCTGAACGTTTTGCCTCTAAGCTAGAATGAGTACCGACATTGATAAAGTCCTTTTCTGCAAAAGAATTCTTTCCTGCTAGATGAAAGGATTGTCCAATGAGACCATAAAGAGACCAATTATCATTAAGGCTTCCAGAATATCTTATACCTATATTGGCTCTTGTACCACCTTCTACACGATCATAACCAGAAAATTTGTCTCGTTGAAAGAGAGTGGTTGCATCAAAGACAAAGCTTTGAGCATCTTCATTAGGAATTTGTCCAATATATTGTTCATTATTGCGTATAAAAATTTGTGCAGTTGGTTCTATAATATGTGTAGAATGATCAGCTGTAATGAGGAAGGGATAGCGTAGTTCCAACCCTGCTGTTGCCATGCCACGAATTGCTGAACCATGAATTGCGGATAAGGTATTGTTTTCTATAAAATCTGTGTGATTTTCGCTTGCATTGGTTGTAATGATATCAGCTCGTAGAGAGAGAAGAGGGGTCAAGATGAGTCCATTGTGCGTGTTGAAGCGCTTTCTCCACTGAAGCTCGTTTGTTAAACGCAAACTATTTCCAGCCATACCAGAAAGTCTTACTGTGTTGAGAGGGTTTCCGTTCTGGTCGGGTGAACTGAAGTCAGCATGGCGACGATAAACTGATTGCATATTACTATGGAAGGTAAGCTCTCCATTATAAATGGGTTCATCTGGTGTGAAAAAATAATCGATGCGTGGTAAGACCCACGCTTGTCGAGAGTGACGTTCATAATGAGGATCATTCAGTATTGAATCTTGAACTTTAAAATGATAAAAACGCATATCAAAATAATTTTTTCCTGCAAGACCATTCAGATAGATCTGAGAAAGTTGTGTAGGATTGTTATAGTTTTCAAGTTTATAGGCACGACTAAAATGCCGATCTGATTGTGCAAGAATATCCCATCCATAAGTCCAGTGTGAGTTAATACGAAAATCCCCCTTTGTCGCCAGCATATAACGGTTTTTATGTTGGGCATCAATCGTATCATTATCAAATCTATGCGGTTTCATTTGATATATATGAGCAAAGCGAATGTTATAACGGCCCGTTTTTAAACGCTGACGCCATTCCCCTTCGGTTAAAAGCCCTTGTTGGGTATAAACCGTAGAAGAAAGGGTAAAATCATAATGGGGGGCGAGATTCCAGAAATAAGAATTCTTTATCCCCATACCGAGATAATCAGTATAAAAAAAATGAGGAGTAAGCAGACCGCTAGCACGCCTGACAGTTGGATCATAGATCTCAAAATTTGGAAATTTTATAATCGGTACACCAAAAACTTCAAAACTGCTATTTTCAAACCGAATTTTTTTGACGCTATTATTCCATATGATCTTTCTTGCTTTAATTTTCCATAGGACGTCTCTATCTGGTTTATAAGAGCAAGGTTCACAGGCTGTATAGGTTGCATTTTCAAAGACTGTTATGTGATTGTGTTTGCGTGTAGCATTTTGGGCTGAAAAGTGAACATTGTTGGCTGTATCAATACGTAGGGCGTTTACAAAACCCTCGCCAAGATCTTTGGTCATATCAATTTGGTTGGAATAAATTTTATTACCATCCTTTTGAGTAATTTCAACGTTCCCTTGTGCTATAAGCCGTCCTGTTTTTTGATTGTAAATAATTTTTTGAGCGACAACTTTATTGCCATCATATTCGATTTGGACATTACCGTGTGCAGAAACAGTGTTTTCATCACGATTGTAGATGAGTTCATCCGCAGAGAGCAAAAGAGGAGGTTCCAGATTTTGAATGCGACTTTGAGAAGGAGATTGAAGGCTTTGAGCGTGCGCACAATAAGACAAAGCACTTCCTAAAATACCCCCCACAACACTTTTAAAAGCGAGAGCACTTAATTTTGTTAAAATAGTTTTTTTAAGTGTTAATGCTTTCACTTAGCCATCCTCTTTATGAAGTAAAAAAGAGATTCCTAAGAATAACGCAATAACAACGGGTGTCCAAGCTGCAATAATTGGTGGAATATATCCAGCATTACCGAAAGCTTGAACAAGTACGGAAATAACATAAAGCATAAACCCAGCTATTACGCCACCAAGAATCAACATTCTAGATTGCCCAAAACGTGTAAAATTTAAAGATACAGTTGCTGCAATGAGGGTCATTGCCACAAGCAATGCCGGTAATGCAATCAAAGATTGGAAATACATATCAAAATTATTAGCAGAATAGCCAAATGAACGTGCAATCATAATTTTTTTTGGCAATTGGTAAAATGGAATAGTTGCGGGATTCACTAAACGTTCCGTTAAAAATTCAGGTTTTAGATTGGTTTTTATTTGCAACACGGTAAATTTTTCAGGAGGATACCCTATTTTATAGATTGTTCCATTTGTTAATAGCCAAAATCCATTAGTCAAGGTTGCTTTTGGGGCGTTAATCCAATTTTTAACGGTTGCATTGTCATTGTATTGTACAAAGGTGGCATCGAGAAGAGAAAGTCCTTGATCGGTGATAGATTTAGCACCAATGGTTGTTCTGCCTAAATTTGTACGTTGTGTTAACCAGTGGATACTTGTATTGTGAAGAGGTGTTAGTACATTGTGATTGCGCCATTCAGTCATCTTTTTTTCTGCTTGAGAAAATCCCCATGCAGCAAGTGGATTAATGAGAAGAATTGAAAATAATCCTAAAAGAAAAGCTCCAAAACAAGCTGGCATAAGAAATTGCCATGCAGAAACACCGATTGAACGAGTCACCACAAGTTCAAGTTTTTTGTTGAGCGAGATAAGCGTTGCCATTGCAGAAAAGAGTGCAATGAAAGGGATAAGTTGTTGCATGATAAAAGGGATGCGTAAAACAGAGAGGAAAAATGCATCTTTTGCTGTATAATGCGGAAGGGAAGATAGCCTACCGGAATTCTCTGTGAAATCGATTAAAAGAGCAAGAACAAAAATGCTTCCCCAGAAATAACAAGTTATTTTAAGATACCGTATAAAAAAATATCGTCCAAGTGTCCACCCAATCATGATATTTTATCCGAGGAATCTTGAGATTTTCGATGTTCAAATTTGTTCATTATTTTTTGAAAAGCGATTTGAAGTATCTCATTAACTTTTGTGGGAAGCCCAATTTTATGATTCGTTAAAAGCATAAAAAAGACAAATGCACTTGTTCCTATAGGTATAATATAAAGGAGAGGAACGTATGCAAGATCGCTTTTTGCTTTTTCTGCGAAAAAATATCCTATCCAATACACCAGAAAAGAAAGGGCAATTGCCGAGATATTTGCGGAATGACGAGCTTGTCGATGGGAGCGTACATCCCCTGCTGCTGCTAATGCAATAAGTGAAAAAACAATAGGGTAGAGCCATTGTGTTAATCTGCGGTGAAATTCAGCTTTATATTGGAGTGGTTTTCGTTGATAGTAGGGATCTTTTGGGTCAGGGTTTTGTAAATAAGAAAGAGACCGATCTTTTGGATAAAGAGTAGGTGTTTTATCACTAGGGATAAACTCTCCTAGGCTAAAAGTATATGAGCTAAATTGCACGATTGAAACACTGTTATTTTGATGATTGACTCTTTCTATTTCACCGTTATTGAGAACCAGAAAACTGCCGTTTTTATTGCTCACAATGGATGCGTCTGTTGCATAATAAAAAAGATCAGTCTTAGGATCACGCTGGTCGGCAATGAAAAGGCGTTCAAGTGTTCCATTTGGATTTCGTTCGCCAATTTCTATGTAAAGGTTATTGGCGAGTTTTTGGAAGCTCCCTTCACTAATGAATAGATTAATAAGATCAAAATGAGCGCTTGCTAGCATTTGTCGCATATGAAGACGCGCTTGAGGAACAACAAAATTAGCTATAGAAAAGGAGATACAGGATGCAACAATAGCAAGAAGAAGGATAGGTTTCCAAACAGTACTTTTAGGAAAACCAGAGGCATTGATGACAGCAAGTTCTGAGTCTTGATGCATTGCTGAGAGGATGGTTGTAATTGCGATGACTAATGCAAACGGAATGACAACAAAAATAACAGAAGGAACCAATGAGAGTGAAAATTGTAAGACTGTGAGGAGTGTTTGTTTACTTGTTGTGAGAAAGTTTATCCGTGCAAGAATTTGTATAGTCCAACTAACGCCCACTGCTGCAATCATGACAGAACTAAACAAAACAATGACACGTTTCAGGATGTAGAACTCAATAATACGCATAAATTGGGGAAAATCCTCAGTTTTTAATTCGATAGCAAATATTCTTACTGCTTTCGGTTAAAATGTAATAAAGTTTGAAAAAATACCCTTTCATGAATTGGATATTTTTACCAAATAAATAATATAAAATTGCCTATGAGGTCCTCTTTAAATTTTCCGTACATTATATTTTATTTTCAACTATAGTCTACAAAGAATCTAGAAAATAACTTAAAAAACTTTTTTATTAACGTTGAAGATAAAAATTTTTGTCTTTTAAAGACACGTGCAAAAAGATAATGCATCTCAATCAAAAAAGAGGGTTTATATCTTGAACCGTTTCCTTTGTATTAGGGATATAGAATTTTTTTTAAAAAGATGTTAGCTTTTTATAAAGAATGATGAAGGCTTAAGAGATTGGATATTTTATTCTATCATTTGACGCAGTCAACGCTGAAGGATATTTTGCCGACGCTTGTGGAGCGTGCATTGGCTCGTTTTGGTAAAGTAACAATACAATGTGTGAGTAAAGAACAACGCGATTCTATAGATATACATTTATGGGTTTATACTGATGAATCATTTATTGGACATGGAACGGAGTGTGATCAATATCCAAACTTTCAGCCTGTATTTCTTACGACAGGACAAGAAAATCCGAATGATTCAAAGATTCGTTTTCTCATAGAGGGAGCTGTTTGTTCGGATATTGATGCTTATCAACGGCTTGTCGTGATATTTGATGGTAGAAGTGAAGAGCAGTTGAATCTCGTTCGTGCACAGTGGAAAAAATATAAAATGGAAAATCATAATTTAACGTATTGGCAACAGACTGAAGATTGTCGCTGGGAAAAACAGGTTTAATGCGTCTTGTATCTATTGTTCTGATTTTTATAGGATTACTGGGAATAGTAAATCCTGCACTTTTTATTACGGAAGGCTCAGGGGGAGGGCGTTGGGTTTTTATTGTGATTTTTCTTTTAGGCATGTTAAATATATGGACTATAATTAAAAAAACGAAACGCCATAATGATAATTATTGATCGAATTTTGCTTGTTTTATGGGCTGTGATGTTGGCCTTCTTTTGCGTTTCATGGTTGGGGACAACGCATATCTTATCAGAAATGTTTGCTGTTTCTTATATAAGCAATATTGCAGATTTTTTATTTTTCTTTTTGAGTGCCTTGTTTGCAGGAATATTGTGGTGGAAAATACCTCAACCCCTATCTTTAAAAACGAAACTGGCAGCATTTTTGCCGCCAGTCCTTATTTTATTCTTCGTTATTATATTTTAGTTGGATATTTCATCATCTGTAAATCCGACGAAGCAAATCAGTGAAATAAAAGAAGCAAGAAGCAAATAATAACCGATATAAGATGTATCGAAATGTTGCACCAGATATTCTGCAATATAAGGCGCGAGAGATGCTCCTACAATAGCAGATAAATTGAAAGTAATAGAAGAACCGGTATATCGAATTGCTGTTGGGTATGGTGAAGCCAAAACAGCACCAAGAGGACTGTATATCATTCCCATGAGAGATAAGCCAATGACAGACATTGCAAGGACTCCTATAACTCCAGAATTTAAGAAATAAGGAATTGCGAAAGAATAAATACCGGTGATGATTGTAATCCAAATCATCAAAGTTCTACGTCTAATACGGTCAGCGAGTCTTCCCGTGATGACAGTAAAAATCCCACAAAAAATAGCACCGACAATTTCGATTTGAAGAGCTTGATGAAATGGCAATTGCAAATGGTTTGTTGAATAGCTTAACAAATATGTAGTAACCAAGTAAAACAAAACAAAAGTTGCCATACCAGAAAATATTCCAAGAAATAGGATTCGTGGACATTTTAAAAAGACATCTATGATAGGAACTTTGACATGTTTTTTACTTTCAAGAGTTTTTTTGAATTGAACAGTTTCATTGATTGAAAGACGGACCCATAATCCTATAATCATAAAAACAACTGAAGCAATAAAAGGAATACGCCATCCCCAAGCTAAAAGTTTTTCACGATCAAGGAAATGCAGCAGACCCAAATAAACAGCAATAGATAAAAACAAACCTATTGAAACGCCTAATTGGGGAAACATTGCATACCAGCCGCGCTTTTCTGGAGGGGCATTTTCTGTAGCGAGCAAAACAGCTCCTCCCCATTCTCCTCCTAATCCAATTCCCTGTCCAATACGGCACAAGGTTAAGAGGAAAGGGGCAAACCACCCAGCTATTTCATAAGTAGGAAGAAAACCAATAATGACTGTTGAAAGACCCATTGTGAGAAGAGAAGCGATAAGTGTTGCTTTTCTTCCAATCTTATCTCCAAAATGTCCAAAAACAACTGATCCAAAAGGGCGGGCAAAAAAGGCTGCTCCAAATATTAGGAAAGATTGTAAAATAGCAATTTGATCATTTTGTGTTGGAAAAAACACATGAGGAAATATAAGAGCTGCGGCAGTGCCAAAGACATAAAAATCAAAGAATTCAATTGTTGGGCCAATAAGGCTTGCAAATAAAATCCGACGAGGGGAGTTTCTGTTGCTTGTAGCTTTCATTTCTGAGTTTATAGACATGAATAGAATGTCCCTTTTAGTATATGACAAATCAAATGACGAGTTAACTGACTATAACTATAGAAATTTCAAATCGGTGTCGAGTCAATATTATGACACTTCGTTATATATTAGAACAATGATTATGGACTGATGAGTATGAATAAGTGATCTATATATTATCCATATTGAATAAAATAAAGACACTGTTTTAAATGCTGTAGAAGATGGCAATAGGTGGCCATAAACGCAGCTCTCATTCACATTGCTGTTTCCTTTAAAGTTTAATGCCATTTTTATCTATTAAGGAATCAATCTTATTCGTAGATCAGTGTTTAGTGTCTCAAAATATTAAAAATATTTTTCATGGATGCAATTATAACACTTTTAAAGTGTATCTAAAACAAATTAAATCTTTTAGTTGTGCATGCATTTTAAAACACATGGTGTATATTTGATCTGTCAGAGCTTAATCCATCGAATGCTTTGCTATCTTAAAAGACATGAGGTTGAGCAATTACGTTGTGTTGTTTTGATCTATGCACTTTTTTCTAAATGGGAGAATTTAAATTTAAAATTATGGAGTGTAAATAATGCAACGCAAATTGAAATTAAGTTTTTGTGCGGTAATGGCCAGTGGTTTTTTTGTCAAGATTGCGAGTGCATATGGAGTAGCTACACCAAGAGAAAAGTTATTAACACCAGTAAGTATCAGTGAACACCTAGAAGAGACAAGAAAGTTGTTATCGGAAGTGAGGGGACTAAAAGAAAAAAAGGGGGGATCAAAAAAGATAGAGAATAAACAGACAGTAGAAGGAAGTGATCTTTCAGAAGAGGAAAGGAAGAGATTAGAAAAGCTATTCTTTGAAGTACTCCCAAATTCAATAATAAGCGATGGTGCTACGATCTATATTACTAACCGTGACTCTGAAGGTTCTGAAATAAATAGCTTTAACTATAAAGATGCAGCTTATTCCATTAATAATACGGTTAGAGAAGGGGGAAAACTCTACATTGATGCAGCAAGTGTTAGCAGGGATACGACAATTGAGCATGGTGGGATTGAGTTTGTCCAAAACTTGAGCAGTTCGGAATATGCCGCTGTTAAAAAAGGGGGAAAACAAATTGTTGAGAGTGGTGCAAATGCAGAAGGGGCTCAAATCCATGGCGGTGAGCAGATTATTTTTGGTAAGGGGTTTCTTGGGGATGGTTTGTCGCGTGAAGATAAGGCAAGTAGTGCTTATGGCACTGAAATTCATGCTGCAGATGGAATGCTAGGAATACAAAGTGTCTATAGTGGGGGGATGGCTGTTGACACAAAGATTATGAAAGGTGGTGTCCAGAATCTTGATGGTAAAGAGAATTTTCATAACGGTTTCTCAGAAGATGCTGATACAGCCGATATAAAAGATGAAGATTTTACAATTAATGAGGGGGCTTTTGCACTGAGTACCGAACTTTTTAAAAATGGTATGCAGAATATCTTTGCAGGAGGGAATGCGAGCGAAGTTACTTTATACGATAGAGCTACTCAGAAGATATATGATTCTGGATACGTGGATAATCTAACAATTAATCATCAAGCACAATCATGGGTTTTTGCCGGTGCAATATTAGATAAGGATACAAATGTTAATGATTTTGGCAACCTCTATCTCTATGCTGGAAATGGTGAAGCTGTTACGGAAGTAGAAAATCTTAATTTAAATGGAGAAGATAGCAAACTATACATTATTGCGTCTGAAGATAACGGCAAAAAAACTGAGATTAATGTTAAGAATTTAAAAGGAAATGGGAGAGTTATTTTTACGTCTTTAGGGACTAATAAGCATTATTCACAGCTTAATATCGATGATCTTTCAGGTTCTTTACATTTCGATTTTAATGTCAATTTTGCCAAGCAGCTTAGTGATTATCTTGTGATTAAAAAAAGGGGCTCTGGTTCTCACACAATAAGTGTGGCTGATTCTGGGCGTGAAATTACAAATTCTTCTTACAAAAAGCTTAAATTAATTACTGATCGCAGCGGAAATGCCCATTTTACTCTGACAAACACTTTTGGTGAAAAAATCGGAACTGTTGATGCCGGAACCTATCGGTACAGTTTGAAACATAGAAACAATAAGGGTACTGGTAAAATTTGGTACTTAGATGCAAACCACACCATTGATGAGACAACTTCTCAAGTTTTTGATAGTGTATTGAAACCATATACTGGTTCATCAAGTGATTTACTTACAGAACTCACAATTGATCAAGGAACAACTATTTCTATTGCAGATCCTAGCTTTGACACGAGTAGCAAGGAAGTTGATAGCAATGGAGAAACTTCAATTAGTAATACAGTTAAAGATGGTGGAAAGCTTTCCGTTTATAGCGGTGGTTTTAGCTTGTATACGACAATTCAAAGAGGTGGCACTGAGCTTATTAAAACACAGGGTCTTTCACAGGATACTATTGTTCATAAAGGTGGGCAACAAAAGGTTAAAGAGGGGGGAAAAGCTGAAGGGGCTAAAATTTACGGAGGTGAGCAATTTGTTTCAGGAAAGTCTGATATTAAAGGTGCGACGGTGAGGAGCAGCGCCTATGACACTATCGTTTCTGGTGAGAATGGAGTGCGAGGATATCAGAATGTGTATGGTGATGGAGAGGTTTTTAACACACAGATCATGGAAGGAGGGATACAAAATCTTTATGGAGAAGAGGATCTAGACGAGTATAGCAGTTTTGCCTTTGATACGAAGGTCTTTTCTGGTGGACAGCAACATGTTTTAGCGGGAGGAATCGCGATTGGCGTTCTTTTAGAAGGGACTGCTTTTCAGGCAATAGATTTAGGAGGTTATGTAAAAGATTTAACCGTTAAGGATCAAGCACAATCATGGTTACATGGTGGCGCAACATTGGAAGGAAAGACAACGGTTAATGATTCTGGACGGATTTATCTTTATGCTGGTGCAGAGCAATCTCGTACTGAAGTAGAAAAAATTGTCTTAAATGGCAGAGATACAAAATTGTACGCGATTGCCTCTAATATAGATGGTGAAAGTTCTTTGATTGAGAATCTGAGTGGGAATGGTCGTGTTATTTTTACTTCTACCGTGTTTAATCCACATTACTCTAAACTTGAGATCAATGATCTTTCAGGGAGTTTACATTTTAGGTTGCATACTAATTTTGCAGAACAGCGCGGTGATTATCTTCTGATAAAACAAGGATCAGGTAATCACACCATAAGTGTTATCGATTCTGGTGTTGAAATTACCAATTCTCCTCTACAAGATCAGAATTTAGTTTTGGAGCTTGATTTAATTCATGTTCAAAGCGGAAATGCGCATTTTACTCTGACAGATTTTTCTGGTGAAGAGACGAGTACGATTGATGGTGGAGCTTACATGTATGGCTTAAAGACAAAAGATGATAATGGGGGAAAGACTTGGTCTTTGGCTACATCACAAATAACTTCTGCTCCTGTAATTCCTTCACCTCATGTGGAGTCGCCTATAGATAAGCTTCCTGAAAAAGAAGAAAATATGACATCGTCAAAAGATTTTAGTATCTCTGATGTAATTCATTACAGCATTGGGGAAGGAGGAGGAATTCTACAAAGCTCTTGGCTCGGTGATGATAACGTAGTTTATGTCTCTGATGATGGAGAGCAAGGTGTTCTTAAGAAGTCTATTAATAATACAATTCAGGGATCAGGAAGACTTTATGTTGAAGCTGGTGGTTTCAGTAAAAATACAACCATTGAAAATGGTGGTGTTGAGATTGTAGGGGAACAAGGGATTTCAGAATTTACGATTATTTACGAGGATGGAAAACAAAGAGTGGAGGGAGGAGGAACCGCATTGAGAGCTGAAATTTATGGTGGGGAGCAGCTTGTTTTCGGAGATGGTTATGTAAATGGTGGAATTGTGGGGAGCAGCGCTTATAACACGATACTGTATGGTCAAGGTGATACGCCAGGACAGCAGAATGTATATGATGATGGGATGGCTGTGGGAACAAAAGTGATGAGTGGAGGAATACAAACTCTTGCTAAATGGTTTCCTAATGATGATAACTTTGCAGAAAAAGCCGGCGGTTTAGCTGTAAATGCTGAAATCTTTTCAGAGGGTGTGCAGCGTGTTTTAGCAGGAGGTGAAGCAAATACAGTCATTTTACGCACTGGTGGTGTTCAAGAAGTCTATGCAGGTGGAATTGTAAAGAATCTAACGATTGAAGGTAATGCTAATTCATGGATTTCTCCTGGTGCAATATTAGGAGGAGAAATAAAAGTTCAGGATTTTGGTGGGCTCCATCTTGATGCTGGAGATAATGGTCAACAAACTATAGTAGAAAACATTGAATTAAACGGAGAAGACGCTCAATTATACTCCGTTGCTCGTGGGTTTGACGATAAAAGTACACGCATTCAGCAGTTAAGCGGTGTAGGAAAAGTCATTTTTACTTCTTCTGAAGATGATTTATATTACTCTCAGCTTTATATTGATAATCTAGCAGGGAGTCTACATTTTGACCTTAATGTTAGCCTTGCAGAAGGAAAAGGTGATTACCTCTTTATTGAGAATGGGAGTGGTTTTCATACAATAAGTGTCGTAGATTCTGGTATTGAAATTGTTGATCCTTCTTCAACAGAACTTGATTTAATTTTTGATCAAAGTGGAGGAGCACATTTTACCCTGAGAAGCTTTTCTGGTGCAAATGTTAAAACTATTGATGGCGGAACCTATACGTATGGTTTAAAACAGAGAATTGATGAGGGTGGGGGCGAAAAAGTTTGGTATTTATCTGCAGTATTTATTGATAATGTTTCATTTCTCAACAGTTTACCACGTAGTAGAAGCAGATCTGTGCGGCATTTAAATCAAAATCAATCGGTTTCTTCTCTTTCAACGATTGCAGCACCACAAGCGCATGTTATAAAATTGCCACGTCGAAGAGAGAACTGCCAAAACTTAAGGCAAAAATCTCAGGCTTCTGTATCTCCAACTGTTTTCTCTCTTGGAAGTCACGTTATTGAAGTTTTAGGTTCAGGAAGTTCTCATCCTCTTTCTGATGAAAAACAACAAACTGCTGTTTCAACCTCTTCTCAATCTTTAGCCGATCAAATGATTTTACGTCCAGTTCATAAAGAACAACCTTTGCCACAATTTAGTGAGAAACTTTCAGTTTCTCACTTTTTGACCACTCCCTCTACAGATGCGGTATTGTCTATGTCTGTGGCTCCAGTGATGGTTTTTCACAATGAAATGCAAACCGTACGTGCGGGAAGAGGAGTTCTAGATAAAAGTAAAAAGAATGCAGCTTTATGGACTTATGCGATTAAATCTAAAGAGAGCATTGCGACAGAGCATATAGATTTTAAACTGGATCAGACCGGTATCGTTTTGGGGATCAATGGTTTAGGCGAGTGGGAAAATGGAGAGTTTTATATAGGTGGTTTTGGCAGTTATGATCGTGCCCGTGTTGCGCATGCACGGGGGGGTAACAGTGGAATCAATACTTATGGTATTGGTGCTTATGTCACTTATTTTGATCATAGTGGATGGTATCTCGATGGTATTTTAAAATACAATCATTATCAAAATACTCTAAAAGCCGTTTCAACGAATGGTTTAGAGATTGAAGGAACATATACTCAAAGGGCATTGGGAACTTCCTTTGAAGCTGGTTATCGACTTAAGACGTCAAAGAACAGTTGGTTGCAGCCTTATGGACAATTTACATGGTTGCGTGTTGAGGGTAAAGAAATCAAGTTATCGAATGGCATGACAGGTGACATGCGTCCATTTACTTCATTACGCAGTGAGGTTGGCTTATCTTTAGGATATGAATTTGGTTCTCACATGGATTCCTCATCGCTTGCGTATATTACAGCAGCATGGTTGCGTGAGAATAAAGATGACAATCAAACATTAATTAATCAACGTCATCCATTTACCACGGACTTATCGGGCAATGCAGGTAAGTTAGGATTAGGTTTAAGCAGTTTTGTGAGTGAGAAGTTAAAGTTATATGGTGAGGCCCATTATGTTAAAGGACATAAAACAAAACAGTCCTTTCAGGGTATTTTAGGTGTACGCTATAGTTTCTAACGATATGGTTATTTTTTAGTTATCTTTAAATGTATGATTAGTTTTTTTAAGTTTTTAATGCAGCATCAGAGAACAATTTTTCAGAGCACGCAGCTTCGTTGTTCATGATAAACTGTATACCCTTATATACTTGATTATGCATTACTTTTTTTTGATAAGAAAATTCTGAGGAAATGCTAAAGAAGCACTATAAAAACGCCCTTATATTCTTGATCAAAAAAGTATTAAAAAAACTGTAAAGAACGGTTTTTTATGAAATAAGGAGGATTTTTAAGAAGGATTGTTGCAATCTAAGGTTGAAAATATGTTTTGTAGAGCTAATTACGTTCAGTGTCTATGCAGGCGTGAAGGGGGGAGGATATGGCTCTACAATATAAATGGAAACGACATTGTTGGATACTCATGTTGAGCAGCTGTTTTGTGCAAGCTGCTGCTGCAAATGAGGGAAGAGCAGCACTTTTTTGTCAATCTTCAAGTTATGAAAATGATAAGGTATTTCACGATCAATACAATGAGGATATGAAAACAGGCAGATGCATACTTGGAGCCTCTCATGATGTCATGATAAGAACGCGCAATGAATTAGACTTTTTGAAAAAGCCTAGCGATTTTATCATGGATAAGGGTGCTAGAGTGTTTGCGAGTCAACAGGAGCTTGACAGCAGTCATCGTGACAATGCTGGATATAATGCACAAGAACAAAATACTGCGTTTCTTAAAAAGCCTGAACTTATTTCCATTAAAGATGGGGCAATATTAGAAAATTATATCCTTGATAATGAAGGTAAAGCATACATTTCAAATGATGGTGAGATTGATAGTCCAGGGCGATCCATTAATAACACTGTAAGGAATGGTGCAGAGCTTTATGTGTATGCAGGAGGACTCAGTGAGAATAGTAAAATTGAACATGGTGGAATTGAAAATGTTCAGGCTTTAAAGGGAAAACAAGGTTTTTCGAAAAATGCTGTTGTTAAAGAAGGCGGGCACCAAAGTGTTGGAAATGGAGGGAAAGTAGAGGGGACTAAAATTTATGGCGGTGAGCAGCTTGTTTTCGGCGAGGGGGATATTGGAGGAGAGATTAAAGGCAGTAGTGCTTCTCATACTATCATTTATGGTCAAGATGAAACACTAGGCCAACAAAAAGTATATGATGGCGGAAAAGTTTGGAATACAAAAGTTATGCAAGGGGGTGTCCAAGAGGTTGGACAAAAGTCTCAAAGTGCAAAAAATGGTGGTTTTGCATTTGACACAGAAGTTTTTGGTGGTGGTAAACAACGTATCTTAAAAGGCGGTCAGGCTATTGGAGTCACTTTAAATGAGAGTGCTATTCAGGAAATATATACTGATGGATCTGTAAAAAATCTAACAATGAATGATCAAACAAAATCATGGGTGTATGCTGGAGCAACATTAGAAGGCAAGACACAGGTAAACCATTCTGGGCAGATCCATCTTTATGCTGGAAATGATCAACAACGCACCACAGTAGAAGATATTATTTTAAATGGAAAAGATACAAAACTATACTCTATTACTGATGAGTTTGATGGAAAAAGTTCTTTGATACAAAAATTAAGTGGTGAAGGGAGTGTTATTTTTTCGTTTACAGGTTCTGATCCATATTATTCTCAGCTTCATGTGAATAATCTTTCAGGAAATTTACATTTCGCGTTCAATACTACGATTGCCCATAACCGTGGTGATTATCTCTTGGTTGAGAAAGGCGCTGGGAAACATACAATAAGTGTTGCTGATTCTGGAGTTGAAATCACGGATCCTTTTTCAAATAAGCGTGATTTAATTACGGATCAAAGTGGTGGAGCGCATTTTACGCTGACAGATCTTAAGGGTGAAAAAATTAACGCCATTGATGGTGGAACTTATATGTATGATTTGAAAGAAAGAAAGGATGAAAATGGAAAAGTTTGGTTTTTATCGGCAGACCGCCTCAATGGACCAGAACCTTCTATACCAGATCCGACAAATCCTTTTTTTCCTGGAGAAACATCAACAACCCCCTCTACAGATGCAGTGTTAACGTTGTCCGTAGTTCCTGGGCTTATTTTTAATAATGAGTTGCAAATTATACGGAATGGTAGAAAAATTTGGGACAGAAATAAGAAGGATATCGAACTATGGACTTATGGGATTAAGAGCAGAGAACGTGTTGCGACAGGCCATACACACTTTAAGCTTGGGCAGACAGGTTTAGTCTTTGGTGCTGATCAGTTGAGTGAATTAAGGCATGGAGAGTTGTATGTTGGTGGTTTCGGGAGTTATGATCAAGTACGTATTTCTCATGCACGAGGTGGTGATAGTGATCTGAGCTCTTATAGCATTGGAACTTACGCAACTTATTTTGATCATCGTGGATGGTATATGGATGGTGTTTTGAAATATAATTATTACCAGGATGATTTGAAAGCCATCTCAACGAATGGTTTAGCCATTCAAAGTCATTACAATCAGTGGGCGATAGGTGGATCATTTGAGATTGGCTGTTATTTTGAACCGGCACAGAATACTTGGATGCAGCCTTATATCAAGCTAACAGGTTTGCAGGTTGAAGGTAAAAGAATAAAACTTTCCAATGGAATGATAGGTGATCTAAGCCCGTTAACTTCATTCCGCAGTGAAGTTGGATTGACTGCAGGACATGAATTTTTTGTGAGTTCAGAAACTTCATTAACAGCTTACATTATGGCAGCTTGGTTGCGTGAGAATATAAATAATAATTATACGACAATTAATAACCAGTATAAATTTATTACAGATTTATCAGGCAGTGCGGGTAAATTGGGAATTGGTTTAAACGGTTCGGTCAATGATAAACTAACACTTTATGCGGAAGCACATTATCTAAAAGGACATAAGATTAAGAATGCTCTTCAAGGTATTTTAGGATTACGCTATAGTTTCTAAATATGTGTGCATGGCTGATTAACTTTACAAATGTAATTGTTTTGCAAACTTAAACAGATAACGTTCGGCTATGTCTTCTCGAGAGTTTAAGGACTTTCTCAAATAGTAGAAATGTCTTTATACTCTCTCTTTTAAAGGCAACATACTGAATTTATAATAATAATTCATTTTTATGCATGTTGAATGAGAGTCGCGAAAATCATAGGATTCTCTCATTCCAAATCTGTTTATGTTGAATCAATCAAAACCATTTTCTTGCACGTCACAAGCAGGCAAGCCTGCGTGGATAAAAATTGTACAAGAAAGAACTAAAAATACCTCTTATTAAACTGCCTCAAGTACCAAAGGGTGTCGCGTTGCAACATTTTAGGGCTGGAAAAGTGTGTGATGGTACCGGTTTGCTTACGCCATAAGCGTATGGGGGTTCAATGGCTTTACCGGTATACCATTCATGGATGACGTCGCGAAATGGGCTTGGGTGCGTTGAGAGATATCTCTTTAAAACAAGTGTGTGAATGTACAACCCAATGGCGTTTTGTTTTACGTGAAGAGGGGCCCCATTAAAGGGCACGAGCATTTTTTTCATCTATAATTCCAGATATGCAAATTATTCCTTGAATTTAAGTGAACATTTTGAATTTTATTCAATTTTTCTGCCTTAAGTTAGAGTTTTTTAGTGGCTCATAGATAAACAACTTAAAGTTGCTTAAATTAAAAAAATACACTAAAAAATTGTATTTAGACATAAATAAAACACATTATGATACAATCTAAAACGAGCTACCTATGTAGCCGCGGGGTATTTTTCTAAATAATTGAGAGTGGAGTGTGGATAATGCGGTATAGATACAAATTAAGTTTTTCAGTATTGATGATCAGTAGTTGTCTTGTGCAATCTGCAAGTGCAGTTGAGAGTAGGAATAGAGTGCTAACAAGAGCAACACATGTGGTAAATAGAGAAGAGGAAGAAAAAAAAATAGCACTGATGTCTAATTTTTTTCGCAATAATACTATTCTCAAAGATGGTGATGTAGAGCTTGTTGATAATGGAAAATCCTCCGTAGGATCTAATATTAAAAAAGGTGGGATGCAGATAGTTGTACGCGGAGGAACTGCAATTAATGCTGAAGTTAGAGGTGGTAAGCAGTTTATTCATGAAGAGCCCAATATTGATCTTACACGCGTGTTGAGACGGAGTAGTGCATATAATTCCACAGTTACTGGTGTAGATGGAGCAATAGGGCAGCAGAATGTGTATGATGGGGGAGGTGCTTGGTATGCGAAAGTGGGAAATGATGGAGAACAAAATATTTATGCGGGGCAAAGAAAGGAAGGGGGGAGAGCAATGTTTACAGAAGTTTCTGGGAATGGGAGACAGCATGTCTTAGCACTAGGGGAGTCTGTGAAAACTACTTTGAAGGATCAAGCTATTCAAGTTGTATATCCTATGGGATTTGTAGATACTTTAACAATTACCGATTTTGCTAAATCGTGGTTCCATGTTGGTGTACAAGAAGTCGTTGGAGAAGTAAGGATCAATGGTGGCGGAGAACTTTATTTATTCGCTGGCGATAGGACAAATCATATAACTAAGAAAAAAATTCCTATAGAAGAGAGCGTGGATGAGATAATATTTGAGGTTGGTGAACGGAAGATAGGAGAAAAACCACAGATTAAAATTAAAGATTTAGGGGGGCAGGGTGGGACTGTTATTTTTTCTTCTATTCCGTATGATCCACGTCATATTTCACTTTATGTTGAGAGACTTTCAGGGGATTTACATTTTCGATTCAATATTAGCGCTACGTGGGATGCGAGTGATTATTTGTTGATTGGTGAGGGCTCAGGGAATCACAAAATAAATATTGCAGATTCTGGACGTGAAATTACAGGTCCTCTCTCACAAAGGAATAGTTTGGTTACTGAGCTTCCGTTAATTACCGATAGAAGCCACAATGGCGGAGCTAATTTTACTCTGGCAGATCTTTTGGGCAAGGACATTACAGCTGTTGATGGTGGAACCTATCAGTATCGCTTAGTGAAGAGAGGAAGATGTGCTGATTCTAGTGGTAGTGCTACAATTTGGTATTTAAGTAGAGCTTCTGGAGATACGGAAGGTTCTAATTCTGAAGTAGAGTGTGTGAATAAGAAAGCGAAGATTCCTCTTGCATTGTCTGCTGATACGGGTATACAGTCTGATCAAGGGGCTTCTTCTGAAGGAAAAAATACCGGTCCTCGTCCACTTACTAAAAAACAGCCATCTAAACCACGACCTCCACGTCATTTAAGAGGGGCACAGAATGTCTCTAGTGTTTCTGTATCTCCCTCTCAAGAAAATCAGACTCTTGTAGCGTTTCCTCTATCAGGTCTTCATCCTTTTTCTGATGAAAAACAACAAACTGCTGTTTCAACCTCTTCTCAATCTTTAGCCGATCAAATGACTTTGCGTCCAGTTCATAAAGAACAACCTTTTCCACAATTGAGTGAGAAACTTTCAGTTTCTCACTTTTTGACCACTCCCTCTACAGATGCGGTATTGTCTATGTCTGTGGCTCCAGCGATGATTTTTCACAATGAAATGCAAACCGTACGTGCGGGAAGAGGAATTCTAGATAAAAGTAAAAAGAATACGGCTTTATGGACCTATGCGATTAAATCTAAAGAGAGTGTTGTTACAGAGCATATAGATTTTAAACTGGATCAGACCGGTATCGTTTTGGGGATCAATGGTTTAAGCGAGTGGGAAAATGGAGAATTTTATATAGGTGGTTTTGGCAGTTATGATCGTGCCCGTGTTGCGCATGCACGGGGGGGTAACAGTGGAATCAATACTTATGGTATTGGTGCTTATGTCACTTATTTTGATCATAGTGGATGGTATCTCGATGGTATTTTAAAATACAATCATTATCAAAATACTCTAAAAGCCGTTTCAACGAATGGTTTAGAGATTGAAGGAACATATACTCAAAGGGCATTGGGAACTTCCTTTGAAGCTGGTTATCGACTTAAGACGTCAAAGAACAGTTGGTTGCAGCCTTATGGACAATTTACATGGTTGCGTGTTGAGGGTAAAGAAATCAAGTTATCGAATGGCATGACAGGTGACATGCGTCCATTTACTTCATTACGCAGTGAGGTTGGCTTATCTTTAGGATATGAATTTGGTTCTCACATGGATTCCTCATCGCTTGCGTATATTACAGCAGCATGGTTGCGTGAGAATAAAGATGACAATCAAACATTAATTAATCAACGTCATCCATTTACCACGGACTTATCGGGCAATGCAGGTAAGTTAGGATTAGGTTTAAGCAGTTTTGTGAGTGAGAAGTTAAAGTTATATGGTGAGGCCCATTATGTTAAAGGACATAAAACAAAACAGTCCTTTCAGGGTATTTTAGGTGTACGCTATAGTTTCTAACGATATGGTTATTTTTTGATTGATTTCAATGATAATTTTGATAGGAAGCATTTAAAATTATGGAAGAAGATTCAATATTTATTAAGAGTCGGTAGCGCATTTTTATGATGGGATGAGCAATTGCAGGATTTTTATTAAAGTTTTCTTTATAATTTATTCTATATTTTTGAGAATTTGTATAGATTTTTGCAGAGTCACTTGGCAAAGGGCTCCTTGCTCGCTATAGAAATGGCCAGAGAATGTTATCAATGAAATAAAGGTGGTTAAATGGCTTTAGAGCGTACTTTTTCGATGATTAAACCAGACGCAACCCGTCGTAATTTGATTGGCGCAATTACTAAAATGCTTGAGGATGCGGAGCTACGTGTTATTGCGTCTAAACGTGTCTGGATGAGCAAACGTGAGGCTGAAAAATTTTATGCTGTTCATAAAGAACGTCCTTTTTTTAGTGAATTGGTTGAATTCATGTCTTCTGGTCCAACCGTTGTACAAGTTTTGGAAGGTGAAAATGCAATAGCTAAAAACCGTGAAGTAATGGGGGCTACGAATCCTAGTAATGCAGAAGAAGGGACAATTCGTAAGGTTCATGCTTTATCGATTGGCGAAAATTCTGTCCATGGATCCGATAGTGCTGAAACGGCAAAAACAGAAATCGCCTTTTGGTTTCCTGAGGTAGAAATTGTTGGTTAATAAAGCGTTTATAATAATAAAGCGTATATAAGAAGCAAAAATCCGAAACACTATGTTTCGGTTTTTTGCTTATAAGATTATAGATTTTTTTGAAAGCATATAGAGCATTAATCGTTTTTTTAGCTTTTAATATTACAGCTGCTTTTACGAAAATATAAAGCCTATTTACTCTTTTTTGAATAGCTTTTATCTACACGTCCCCCTTATTTGTAATGTGCAAAACAGTGTTTGATTGATTTATCATTAATAAAAATAAATCAATCTTATGCTATTCTTATCTCTTATTTAAGTACAAAAAGATAAATTATCATTATAAATCTCCATACTCTTCATAGGATAACGTGTTTTAAACCTGCACGAAAATAATCCCACCCTGTCCACAATGTAAGGAGGGCAGAAATCCACAACATAGTAATGCCAAACTCTACTGTGTAAGGGAAAATTTTATTACCGGCTGGTCCAGCTAAAAGAAATACAATAGCGATCATCTGTACAAAAGTTTTCCATTTTGCAAGACGAGAGACAGGAACACTAACTTTTAACTCAGCCAAATATTCACGTAATCCTGATACAAGAATTTCTCTGCAAAGAATGATAATAGCTGCCCATAGTGTCCACCCAGCGATGGTACTGTCTGCGGCAAGCAAGAGCAAACAAGCAGAGACGAGAAGTTTATCGGCAATTGGATCTAACATGCGACCAATATTGGATGTTTGTTCCCAAATACGAGCAAGGTAACCGTCAAGAAAGTCAGTAATGGATGCAACGATAAAAATAGAAACAGCAATCCAGCGAGTGATATCACTTGATTGTAGTCGCCCTTCTAAAAAAAAGCATGCAACAACCATTGGGACTGCAACAATTCGTGCATAAGTTAAAATATTTGGAAAAGAAAAAGTATGATTTTTCATGGAGCCATTTTTAATTCTTGTGAAAGAGAATATATTTCCTAAACGTAACAAGGCGAAGGTAATGAAACAAGCCTATTTTTCATGAAAATGGTTATAAATTTTTTGTGCAATTGTCATAGAGATTCCCGTAACTTTTTTTAAATCTTCAAATGAGGCACTAGCAACAGCTTTGGCACTTCCAAAATGATGAAGCAATGCACGCTTTCTTGTCGGACCGATATTTTCGATTTCATCAAGTGGGTTTTTGAATGTTGCTTTTTTTCGTTTTATCCTATGAGTTCCAATCGCAAAACGGTGTGCTTCATCACGCAGACGTTGCAAAAAATAGAGGATAGGATCACGTGGAGGAAGTGTAAAGGGGGGAATACCTTTTATAAAAAATCGTTCACGTCCCGCATGACGGTCAACACCTTTGGCGATTCCAACAACTGTGAAGAGATCATTTAATTGTAATTCAGCAAGTATTGCATGTACGCTGTTGATTTGTCCTTCACCACCATCGATTAAGATAAGGTCAGGCCAAATGGGAAAAAGATCATCATCTTTTATGTTATGACTTCTATTTGGCAGATCATGCTCTTTGATAAGGCGTGAAAATCTTCGTTTAATCACTTCTTTCATCATGCCAAAATCATCGCCAGGCGTGATATCTGTTGAGCGAATGTTGAATTTTCGATATTGATTTTTAATAAATCCCATTTGACCAGCAACAATCATAGCCCCTACAGCATTTGTTCCCATGATATGAGAATTGTCATAGACTTCTATCCGGTGTGGAGGAAAAGGTAGTTGGAATGTTTTAGCAAGACCTTGAAGCAATTTTGTATGGGTGGCTGTTTCAGAAAGCTTATGTTCAAGTGCTTCATGAGCATTGAGATAGGCACGATTAACAAGAGTTTTCCGTTCACCTTGTTTGGGTAAAGAGAGGGATACTTTGTGGTTTGCTTTGAGACTAAATGCTTCTGTAAGAAGTGCCTTTTCTTCAATTTCTTCAGATAAAAGGATGCTTTTGGGAAGTGGTTTATCATCGTAAAATTGGGCAAGAAAACTCGCTAAAATTTCAGTGCGGGAAAAAGAGGGATCTGCTTTAGGAAAATAGGCACGGTTTCCCCAATTTTGCCCCATGCGAAAAAAGAACACTTGAATACAGGTCATTCCTTCTTTTTGCGCAATTGCAAATACATCCGCTTCTTTTATCGTTTGAGGATTAATACCTTGATGGCTTTGTATGTGAGAAAGGGCTGATAAGCGGTCACGATAGGAAGCTGCTTGTTCAAAATCAAGATTTTCTGCGGCTTTATGCATAGCTTGAACCATATCGCTTTTAATAGATTGATCTTTTCCCGAAAGGAACGCTTTTGCTCCTTTCACCAGTTCTTTATAATCACTGTCACTAATTTCATGAGTACAAGGTGCAGAACATCGCTTAATTTGATAAAGCAAACAGGGGCGTGTACGGTTTTCAAAAACTGAATCAGTACAGGTTCGTAATAAAAAGGCGCGTTGTAAAACATGAACTGTTTGTGTCACTGCACCAGCAGAAGCAAAAGGACCAAAATAGTGAGCTTTTCGTGTTCGAGCACCACGATGTTTGTAAAGTGCAGGCACTCGATGATCATCTGTAATCATAATATAAGGGAAACTTTTATCATCACGCAGGAGTACATTAAAATGTGGATGCAATCTTTTGATGAGATTGGCTTCTAAAAGGAGTGCTTCTGTTTCTGTATGGGTGACGATAAATTCCATATGATATGTTGCACGAATCATGCGGGTAATACGATTATTGTGTCCTTGTTCACGTGTATAGTTTGAAACACGTTTTTTGAGATTACGGGCTTTGCCAACATAAAGAATATCACCATTTTCACCAATCATCCGGTAAACCCCTGGCTTATGCGGAAGGTGTCTAACAAACTCTTGTATGAATTTGATACCTTGGAACTGATTTTTCTCATTGCTTTGATTGGCATTATGCCATGTAACATTAGAGAGAAAAGAAAGTTTTTCCCGTTCATTTTGCGGACAATTTGTATTATTTTTCAGGACCATTCCGTTTGTTACGAATATGTTGTTTGTTTAATATATGAAATATTCTTTTTTATTAAATAATGATTATTTATGTCTTTATAATTTTTTTCTATAAATAATATCTTATAACATAAGAGTATGATTTTAGAGAGCCGATCTTTCATAAAAAATATGAGAGTTGTTATTCTAAGACAGCTTTATGAATTTGCCCAATTTATCCATTAAAATGATTGAAATAAGAAATCCATGATGATTAAGAGGATAGACTTTCTAAAAGGAAAAAAATTAATTCACGCTGATCGTTATTAGCTTACCATTATAATATGTTGGTATTATCCAAAGAATCAAAGAACTTTATCATTTAATGCCTTTGTATTTTACAACATGATATTTGATTTAGAAAAAATATCAGAGAAAGATCTAACATAACAGATGTTCTTTTTGAAGCCACTTATGCGTTATTTGGGCATTTTCATCTTGTCCCAGACGGTTGATAAGAAAGGGGCTGAGTTTTTTCATTTCTTCTTCCAAAAGGTAGGGAGGGTTAATAATAATCATACCACTTCCATTCATTGTCGGTAGACTTGAACTTTTTCGGATACGCATTTCAAGCTGTAGAATCTTAGGAATTCCGGTTTGATAAAGCGCGTGAAGAAAACTTTCAATTTCTTTGTCATATTTAACAGGATACCATAAAGCGTAGATTCCTCCAGAAAAGCGACGATAGGCTTTCGTTAATCCATCAATAAGGCGGGAAAACTCTCCAGTTTTTTCAAAGGGAGGGTCAACAAGGATAAACCCACGTTTTTCTTTTGGTGGTACATGAGCATTTAAGGAAAGCCAACCATCTAAATGCAGAACTTTTGTTTGATAATCTCCTGCAAAGTTTTTTGCTAAAATATGATAATCTTCATTGTGCAATTCTATTGCGGTGAGGCGATCTTGTTTCCGTAATAATTGACGAATAAGAACAGGAGATCCAGGATAAAATACAATTTCTTTTTCCCCTTTATTGAGGGCATCAATGATATCACACCATGGACAAAGGAGTGTTCTTAAATCTTCTGGGATAGGAGTTGAAAAAAGTCGTTGGACACCTTCGCGACACTCTCCTGTTTTATGTGCTTCTAAAGAAGAAAGGTCATAAATACCGATTCCAGCATGCGTATCTATAACGCGAAAAGCTTTTTCTTTGCGTTTGAGATATTCTACAATGCGAGTGACAATAATGTGTTTAAAAACATCAGCAAAATTGCCAGCATGATAAATATGCCGATAATTCATGGAGTAAACTCTATCATATGTATAACTGTACCGGATTATTAGCATAGAATAATAGAATTGATATCCATAAAAATACTCTTGTAGAAATCAAACAATACCCTCACTCCCAAATTATACACTACAGAAAAAATATTAATGTCATTGGAGCATTTATTCACAAGGCTATTTTTATATTATGAGATTAATCGTTAAAATTTTAAATTTTTTATATGAAAGATAGACAAGAAGAGATCAAACATTTCAATAGAGATATTTATGTTGTAAGAGAAATTTTTTATGATCGCGGACTCTTCTAGGAAGACTATAAAAAACACTCAATTAACGAGAATATTAGTGAAGTTTGTTGAAAATTGAAGGGTATCTTTCAAATTCATTCATCAATTTGCTTGTTTAAAGATTAAAGAATTTCAAATGCTTGATAAAAACATTGTTACATTTATAAGTTTTTTAGCAAGCGTAAAATTATGGATAGAGCAATAAAGTGCTGGTGTTATAGTGATAGATTTTTGTAAAAGTGTGAATGAATTTCATTGCTTTAAGCGGAGCCAAAGCTTTACATTATACACGCTAAATAGCTAGGTTATTGTGTATGATGCTAAAATAAAACTTTTGAAAATTGATATGTGCTCTGCAAGCTATCTCAATCAAAATGAGGAATTTTAAACTAAAGTAAATAGGTTTATCTATCTCTAACACTGTATTATCGAGCGGCTTTATGAGGTAATCTTATAAAAAAGGCTAGGATAAGAAATTCTTTTTATATGGATTATGCTTCGATACCATGCTTTTGATTGAATGTAATTTTCTATTCATGCCCATTCTGTTTTCAATACTGAGATAGGTTAAACACATGATATTATGAGAACGCATGCCCAGAATCCGGAGACTTGTAATAGTTAGAGCATACAGTGGCTTAGAGAGCTGGTTATATGGAGGTATTTTACTGAATAAAGGCACAAGCTGGTACCTTTTTTATTTTTTAGCAGTATTGCCATACCTCTTGGCACTTGAGTTGGTTCATAAAGTGCATTTTTACTCTTTCCGCTAATAGTTTTTATTTACACGCCAGATATTTAATTGAATACGATGATGGCTCATATTTCGTATTGTATATGGAATAATGGATGATAAAATTTCCACCCCAACGCAAAGAGTAAATGTTGTGCGTAAGATGATCGTTTTTGAAGAGACTGATGATGTGTTAAGAAAGTTTTTTAGAGATTTTTCTTTCTGATTTTTTTAATTGAATACGTAAAATGTTTTACAGCATGTTATGATTTTTATCAGTAAAGGATAATTTGGCGGAAATGTTTGTAATGATACGTACAACATTGTTTAAAAGGAAAGACATTGGCTATAGTATTTACAGGAAGATGAGTAACCTAAGAGATCAGATGAAGTTATTTTAGAAAAGTTTTTAAGTGTTTTGAACTTTGTATGAAGTGGTTTATCATTTTTGAATGGTTTGTGTTATAATACGCTAAAAAAGGATGAGAGGATAAAAAGTTCTTTTTGCAATAAAAGCGTGTAATTGCTTTTAAGTTAAGAAGAAAATATATAAGTAAGATATTATATTTGATACATTCTTCAGGGGAAGCATGGATAAATGAAATCAAATTTAAAAGCATAAAGTTAGAGAGAATAATGGGTAATATTTTTTCACCAACGCATTTAATTATAATTTTATTGATTATCTTTGTGCTTTTCGGTCGCGGTAAAATTTCTGAATTAATGGGCGATGTTGCTAAAGGAATTAAAGCCTTCAAAAAAAATATGAAAGAAGAAGATGACGGCATTGAGGATAAAGTTGAAATGGCTCCTACTTCCCAAATGATTGATGTAGAATCTCAACAATCTCAGCCGTTATCGGTAAAACATGCAACAGCACGCAGAAAGGTTTCTTCTGTTTCTAAAAAAAGCAAAACATCTGTTGCTAAAAAACAGTAACAAAAACGCAATCATCATTGTGCAATATTTTTTGATGAGAAAGTCGAATTAAGAGATGTTTGGGATTGACGGACCAGAGTTTATCGTAATCTTACTTGTTCTCATCATTGTCGTTGGACCAAAAGATTTACCTAAAATATTAAAGACAGTAGCAAAGATAAGAGCGTATGTGTATTCAACAGCAAATGAACTTCGTCATCAGTTTGATGATGTAATAAAACAAATCGAGCGCGATGATTTGCAAAAAGTATGTTCGGATATTAGCGATTCAAGCAAGAAGTTGGCAGAAACTTTTGATCCCACTCAAAATATATTAGAGGATATCCACGATAATTGGGATGTTAAGGAAACACATCATAAATCAAAAAAAGATAAAGAAATTTTGGAATGTGATCAAAAGGTAATCAAGAAAGATATGACAGTTTCTATAGCTTCTCATCATTCTGAAAACATTTTTGTTTCTCCTAAAGATAAAGAAAAAGAAGATATGTCATGAATGTAAAAAAAAATGAAGTTGATGCTAATATGGCTCCACTTTTAGAACATTTAATTGAACTTCGTCAGCGAATTATTTCTGCCTTGGTTGCATTTATGATCGCTTTTATGATGTGTTTTCTTGTTAAAGATTATATCTTAAATTTTTTACTATGGCCATATCAGTGGGCAATGAAAATAGCAGGGGGTAACCCTGAGGGTATTCGTTTGCAATCAACGCAAGTATGGGAAACTTTTTTAACGAAGATGAAGCTTTCTGCTTTTGGGGGAATTATTTTATCTTTTCCCTATACGGCTTTTCAGTTTTATAGTTTTATTGCACCAGGGCTTTATAAAAATGAGCGGATGGCTTTTTTACCATTTCTCATTGGGGGGCCTATTTTATTTTGTATTGGGGGAGCGTTTGTTTATGGTCTATTAGCGCCAATAATACTATGGTTTAGCCTTTCTCAACAATTTCTTCCAGATGTTCATTTAAAAATAGAGTTTATAGTGCGTATTTCTGATTATTTGGGCTTTATGACATCATTTATCCTAATTTTTGGTTTGATTTTTCAATTACCTCTTGTCATCAGTCTTTTAACAAAAATTGGATTTTTAACGTCTCATGATTTGGTGTCTAAACGAAAATGGGCTATTTTGCTCTCTTTTATCATTGCGGCAATCATAACGCCGTCGGATTTTTTTACGATGTTTGCAGTGGCTTTACCAACAATAGCACTTTACGAGATTTCAATTTTAATTGCTTACAGTATAGAAAAGAGAAGAAAATCCGCTTAAGAAAAGTGTATAATCTTATGCGATAAGGAATGAATAAAAACAATATAAATGAGGAATTTTTATGCTTGATATTAAGTGGATTCGTGACAATCCTGAGAAATTAGATAAAGCACTCGTAAGTAGAGGTCTTGAGCCACAAGCTGAAAGGTTAATACAACTTGATCTTGCACGTCGGTCGCATATTGCTAAGGTGCAATTGGCGCAGGAACGTCGCAATGCTGTTTCAAAGGAAATAGGACAGGCTTTAGCGGTATCGGATCAGCAAATGGCTGAACGTCTTAAAGCTGAAGTTGAAGAGATTAAAGCTTTTCTTTCCTCTGCAACAGTGGAAGAAAAACAGCTGACGGAGAGTCTTGAGAAAATTCTTTCAGCACTTCCCAATATTCCATTAGATGATGTTCCAGAAGGTAAAGATGAAAGTGATAATGTCGTCATTCGACATTTTGGTACACCTCCAACATTTAATTTTACACCAAAGGAACATTTTGATCTTGGTCAAGATCTCAAACAGATGAATTTTGAACGAGCTAGTCGTTTGTCTGGAACACGTTTTACAGTACTTTCAGGGGCGTTAGCACGGCTAGAACGAGCATTAGGCCAATTTATGCTTGATGTGCATGTCAATGAGAATGGTTACACAGAAGTCTCAGTACCTCTTCTTGTTCGTGATGAGATTGTTTACGGAGCAGCACAATTACCGAAATTTGCTGAAGACCTTTTTCGTACAACAGATGGTCGATGGCTTATTTCCACAGCAGAAGTGCCATTAACCAATTTGGTCAACGATGAAATTTTTGAAATATCAGATTTACCACTGCGATTTTCTTCTTTATCTCCCTGTTTTCGTTCAGAGGCGGGAGCAGCCGGTCGTGATACGCGCGGTATGTTGCGTCAGCATCAATTTTGGAAAGTTGAAATGGTCTCGATTACCAGTGAAGAGCAGTCTTTAATTGAATTGGAACGTATGACGGAATGTGCAGAAGATATATTAAAACGGCTTGGTTTGCCTTTTCGCACAGTGGTTCTTTCTACGGGTGATATGGGGTTTGCAGCGCGTAAAACCTATGACATCGAGGTTTGGCTTCCTGGTCAAGAATGTTATCGTGAAATTTCTAGCTGTTCAGTTTGTGGAGATTTTCAAGGTCGTCGTATGAATGCGCGCTATCGTAAAGACGGCGATAAAAAATTGCATTTTGTTCATAGCCTTAATGGTTCTGGTACGGCTGTTGGACGTTGTCTTATTGCCGTACTTGAAAATTATCAACAGGCTGATGGATCAATTATTATTCCAGATGTTTTACAACCTTATATGGGAGGCATGCGCTGTATTACTGCTTAATTTTACGAAAGGAGAGACAATATGCGTTTATTGCCAAGAGGTGATGATACACAGATGCAAGTTTTTGCCTTTTTAAAAGAAGCAGTTTGTCAGTATGATAAAAGTGCACCTCCATTGGAGATTGAATGATACTATGGGGCAAAAGGGTATTTTACAATTTCGTGAGGAGTTAGCCGCTCTTGTACTGAAAATGCGTAGCAAAGGCATTGATGACGTGCGATTTTTTTCGGCATTAGAGAAAATTCCGCGTCAACAGTTTGTTGCTGCTCCTTGGTTCAATAGTGCTTATGATAATAAAGTTATTCCCCTTGAGTGTGGTGAATATATGGAACGTTTGGAAGAACAACTCTTAATTCTTTCGGCATTATCGTTGAAAAAAAGGCATCGTGTCTTAGAAATTGGTACAGGATCTGGTTTTTGTACTGCTCTTATGGCATGTCTGAGTGACCGTGTGACAACGATTGATCGTTATAAAACGCTTGTTGATTTAGCACGCCAAAAATTTCAAACTTTAGGAATTGAAAATATTGTTATACGGCAGATTGATGGAAGTCATAGCGTGACAGGCTTAGGATCATTTGATCGCATTCTTATTTGGCCATCACGTTTTGATGAACCAAAGGAATTTTTAGAACTTTTAGCTGAAAATGGAATTCTCATTCAGGCGATAGGACCTGACGAAGGGGTACAAACGGTGACGCGCTATACAAAAATTGGTAGTCGATTTGAGTGTTTAGAACTGTTCCAAGTGCGTTACCAACCTTTTATTAAAGGCATTGCGGAGATACTTTAATTTTTAAAAGCTAAGAAGTTTCTGCGAATTGTCTACGTTAAATTCATTTTGATCTTATATAAAGATATTTATGAATAAAACATCTCATTTTAACTCTTCGGTAATTTAAAAAAGCTTTAATGGAGTGAGTTGATTATTGATGAGTGAGCAAAACGATGTGTCTAAAAGCTTTGGATAATATTTTCCAGCATAATTTTCAGAGAATAACTTTGTTAGCGGTGGTAACTATTGTTGCTGGTTGTAGTTCTGGTACACAGCGTTTTTCCAATACGTTCTCTCATCGTACGGTATCATCTCAATCAAATATATCAAGCACTATGTATACAGACCCGCGAATGCTATCATACGGTAGTGGTATGATACAAAGCACTGAATTGCCACCTGTGGAATCAAGCGATGATTCGTGGGGAGATGATAATTCCCCCTATAATTTTCCACATCAAGATAGGATAACTTCTTCTGATGGTCGCGTTATGGGCTCCCCTCCACGTAATCTTGGAACACTTTCTCGTTCACAAATGGATAAATCTCCTATTTTTCGGCGGAATTCTTATATTGTCCAGAGCGGAGATACACTGCTCAGTATTGCACGACAAGTAGGGGTTAGTGTTGAGGCATTAAAATTAGCAAATGGTATAAACAGCAATTCCATTTATATCGGTCAGGTCCTTGTTGTTCCAAGCAGGCGTACATTAGCAGCTTCAAATGCACACAATAATAACGATTGGGCAGTGTCAACAACAGAATCTGCATCCCAATCTCAAGTGATGTCCTCTATAAAAAACAAGAAGTCCTCTCCTATATATAAAGCTCCTGTAACAACGCCACCCTCTGCAAAGATGAACAAATCAAGTTCTGAGAAAAATTTTTCTAAACAGATGACGCAATTGAAACATGAGACTGGTTTGTCAAGTACTGTTACGAATACAGATAATATGACGACTCCGCAAGCCACAGGAATTTCTAAGATGCGTTGGCCAGTACGAGGGCGTTTATTAAGCCAGTTCGGTCAAAAAAAGGGAACAGTAATGAATCGAGGAATAGATATTGCAGTGCCTGAAGGGTCTTCGGTAAAGGCGGCAGAAAATGGTGTGGTTATTTATGCGGGAGATGGACTAAAAGAGCTTGGTAATGTTGTGATGATTCGACATGAAAATGATATTATCACTATTTATGGATGTAATAGTAAGCTTGTTGTTAACAAAGGACAAAGGATAAGGCGCGGTGATGAGATTGCTAAATCTGGTGTTTCAGGAAATGTTAAAACGCCACGTGTCTATTTTGAGATGCGTAAGAATTCATTACCTGTTGATCCCCTTAAATATTTAGAAAACTAATTTATTGATGACTTTTACATTTGAATAGTCTTACAGTTTATAGAAAATTCATGAAAAACAATTGATTTTCTTAAATCAATAACATAGCAGCAAAAAATCATTGGTTTTAGAAAAGTAGTTCGTTGGGGTCGTTAGATATTACCATCTTTGTATTTATGAAAGTGTAAGACAATAGTATCATACTATTTGTCAGCTTTGAGTGTTCCAATTGCTCTTGCATTTGAGAGAAGCATGAAAAAGATATTTTCACGCCTTTCTTAAAAAGTTTTTATCTACAGGCTCATTTAATATGTGTGACGTGCAAGAAAATCGTTTTGATTAATTCAGAAGGTTTGAAATGAGAGCGTTTTATTGTATTTAGATCTGTCATTTGATATCAAAAACGATAAATTATCTATATAAATTAAGTTTGTTCATTAGAAAAATTATCTTGTATAATTTATTGAGTTAGTGAAAAGATTTGTATTGTAGGATATACAATAGGGGAAAGTGAATCTATTTTTTAAGATTTTTCTCATTGTATTTTGGTATTCTGCCTCTTAAGGATTTATTGTATTTTTGTAAAGCTGTGATTAGATTATGTAGTTATTGCTTTTTATGATAAATTCTTTAGGAATTTTTTCTGTATCGGAATTTCATTTTAATAGAGTGGGAAATACCTGAGGTTTAACTATAGGAGATAAAAATGTTTATTACGAACGCTTATGCTCAAGTTGCAGGCGATGTTTCCGGTGGAATTTCATTTGCTAGCGCTGTCCCATTCATTTTAATTTTTGCAATTATGTATTTTTTTATCATTCGTCCACAGCGTGCCCAAATGAAAAAACGCCAAGAAATGCTTAATGCAGTACGTCGTGGTGATACAGTTATAACGGGTGGTGGTATTATCGGCAAGGTTACGAAGGTTCACGACGAGAGTGGTGAATTAGAGGTTGAAATTGGTGAGAGTATGAATATTCGTGTTATTCGCTCAACATTAGCTGATGTGCGCGTTAAAGGTGAGCCGGTTGCAGAAAAAAAATCAAAACTTAATGCTAAAGCAAAAAGACCACAAAAGTCTAAATCTAAAACGACAACGAAAGAAGATATGAGTATCTCTGAAGAGAAAAAAGCTATATCAAAGGAAAATGCATCTTAAGGTGTAATGGCAGTTTATTACATTTTTTAAGCATTTTTATAAAAAGCTTGGCAAGATCAAGACAATTTCATTGAAAAAGAGGCTTTTATAGTGGCTACAGAAAATGGAGTTTTTGTTTTCTTTAGATTATTAAAATAGTTGTTTTATTTATAGAATATTACGCAATTTTTTTCTGTTTTTTAAACAAGATCATTGTTTTTATAAAAAGCAATTTGTGAGTAAATAAGCTGAGGAAACTTTTTAAAAGATAGATTTATTTAAGCAGGTATAGCATTTTACCGCGGTTTATTCCCAAATTTTCATATATTTGTTGTATGAGAAGATTAGGGCATTATATAAAAATTTTTACTTCAATACTAGGCTATGTTTAACATATCAATGTTTATATCAGCCTTATTTTAATTTTTATGATGAGAAGAAGCAAAGACAATTGGATTATTCAAAAATAAAAGGTGCATATTCATGTTCGATGCAATTCAAATTCGTGAAGCACATTTTCCAAGTCGCGCACCTATTGATGCTTATGGAAATGGTGGGTTTCGTTTTGCTGATATGTCTCATAGAGGTTCTATTATTTGTGTACCATCAGGTATTTATGGCATTGAGATGGCAGGGCCTGTTCCCACTCAAAGGGATATATCTCGTATTTTAGAAGAAGCTTCTGAAATCGAAGTTTTATTAATAGGTACTGGAATTGAATTATTACGATTACCTGAAGAGTTACGGGTGCTTTTATGGGAAAAACGTATTTCATCAGATACAATGAGTACGGGAGCGGCGGTGCGTACATTTAATGTTTTATTGGCTGAAGATCGCGCTGTTGCGGCGTTATTATTTGCGGTAGAATAGAGTATTGTTTAATAAAACAAAGGCTCTGGTCTAGCATGAAAGACTTGTGTGATTATTTTCTGCGCTGTAAAATACTGTCGTTTAAGGCGGTGATATAAGGGTATAGAATATACATAACTTAACACATTAAGTGTTTTTTAAATACAGCAGCAAGTATTCAGGACAAAGTTTACTCATAGTTCCTAATGAATCACATGAGTGATCAGCTCTTGGCACTTAAGACGGTTCATAAGAGGCATTTTAATTCTTTCTTATACAGTTTTTACCTACAAGCCAGTTCCGCTTGTGACGTGCAAGGGAATAGTTTTTATTGATGTAACATGGAATTGGTTTGAAATGAAAGTATATCTACGATATTTGGGATTCTAATTTAACATACAAAACACAAAATTATCATTATAAATCAATGCGTTTATAGTAACAGAAACGTACCGAGAGCAATTGGATTTTTTACAAATTGGTGTTGGTAAGAGCCTTTGTCTTTTAGGATGGGGAGGAGGTCAATGATTTGATGAAGTTTTTGTGATCAGTGCATTTTTTATAAAATAACATTGTCATCTATCCACTGAAAAAGTGTCTTGCATTGTTTGTTGTTCAAGTTTTACTATGCATGTTACGATTGGTTTTTAGCTTTTTTATTGCAAATGAAAACTTGAAGTCCGATAAGATAAGTTTTATCAGAAAAATTATTTATTTAATTTTTTTCTTTCTAAAACGAAAAGGGATTAGAAAAGAAATTTTAATTCATAATACAGTTAAGAGACACATTTAAAAATCTTATTTTCTGAACTGTATTTGCTTATCCTTCATTTTTTAATATGAATAAAAAGAGGGTATTAATTTAATTGCTAAAAAAGGGACGTTAATAGGTTCATAGAATGATAGGCTCTCTTCCTTATTGTCTTGATATTTTACGTACCATAGATCGTGATCGCTATATATCGGTTTTATTTGCACCTAAAAAAAAGCGCCAAGCATTGGCTGCTCTTTATGTATTTAATGCTGAAGTTTCTCGTATCCGCGAAAGTGTACATGACCCACTCATAGGAGAAATACGGTTACGTTGGTGGTATGATGCTATTGCTCATGGAGAAATGCAAACGAGTGGAAACAATCCGATTTTGAATGATTTATTAAAAGCAATCACTCTTTTTAATTTACCTAAGACAGCTTTTTTACGTTATTGTGATGCGCAAATTTTAGATCTTTATCACAATCCAATAGAAACACTTCATGATCTAGAGCATTATTGTGGTGAGACAGCAGGCATAATTTTACAGCTTTCTTGTCAGATATTAGATCCTGAAACTGCACAAGAGTTTACAGATATCTATGAACATGGAGGGATTTCTCAAGGATTAAGCGGTGTATTGCGTCTTTTATCATTCATGCAATCACGATATCAATATTATTTACCCACTGATATATTAAAGGCTGTAGGAGTGAATAGGGAAGATTTGGAATCTCATCGTCTCAGCGATCAACAAAAGGGTTGTATTGTTGAAGCTATGGTAGCATTATCGCGCGATCATTATACCCAATTTTACGAGTATTCTTGTACTTTACCTAGAGTTCTTAAGCCAGCTTTTCTTCCATTGGTCATTGTACCAGCTTCTCTTCAAAAAGCTATACAGCTGGGGGCAGCAATTTTTCAAGAGAGTGCAACTTTGCCATTGATGTATCGCTATTGGTTGATAACAAGGGCAGCAATAAGCGGCAATTTTCCAAAGATATTGTAAAAAAATATTACTACGTTGGAATGCGTAACATGTAGACTGATTTTTTCATATGAAGATAAAAGGAGCTATTGTGATTCCAAACCATTTTTTTGTTATAAAAAATGTTGATGTTTTGGTTGTTATGAACGCAAAAGAATAAGAAATTTTATGATCTTGAAAATACGCTGTATTTCTTCATCAGTAATATGTTTTATTCAGTGTATTGGATGGGTGAGATGCAGAGAAAGAAAAACATGAGATAAATCTTAATACATTGGTTTGTTTGAAGAAGAACTTTTAAGTACTCTGAATGTATTGATTGTATCTCATTTGCAAATGAAATGAAATTTCTATTTTATGAGAGAAGTTATCTTAGCAGTCTATAAGTCTATAAAAAACTCTTATTTTTGAGAAATTATAACATCATAATTGATGACTGTTATGATTGATGAATATATTGATTTATAATGATAATACGTTTTTTCTTATATTGAATGAGAGTCTTGAATAGAAAAAGATTTCTCCATTTTTATAATGAATTTTAAAAATAGTTTTTTTATCTATTATAAGTTGGATGTGTAAATGAAATCATTTAAGGAAGAAGCAATACGCTCCCTATGAATGAATATTAAGAGTAGCAATATAATGAGCTATGAATGAATGACGATAGGGATGATGTTTATAGCTTAATGGGCGGCAACCTTTACGACCTTTGGATGGATAATGTTTTTTAATGCATTGCAAAAACGATTCTACATTCCATTGACTATTTTCTCGCAAATCCATACATGCACTGTTTTGCGAGAAAATGAATCATTATACAAACGCTGATCCTAAGATATGCAGACAAGAAATCCGTCTTACCTCTTCAACTATAGACGAAGAGCTGATGAAAACTTTATCAATAAGTTCTTAAAATTATGCACAATCTTTTTATTGGAGAGCGTTAAAGATCTGATTATAATTTGTGCTATTAATTTCCAAAGGATGTTCTTTATTGGCAACTTGTAGCATTTCTAGCTTGAGATCTTCTCTTATCATCATATCTATATTGGCGCGGACCTCAGTTGAAAGAGTATGAGACGTGATATCTTTAGGCATGGTTACAGTCTTTATTTGATAAATGATACGGTTTGTTGCAACCGGACCTTTTATGATGCCATAATGACCTTTGGGAGCAGCAAATAATGCTTTAATCCCTTCAACGCCAAGGATTTCAGATGAGTCTTGACGCCGGAGGGCGGGTGTTGTTTGTTTTGTAACACCAAGGGTATGAGCAAGAGCAACAAGACTTTTTCCTTCCGTGAGCTGTTTGAGAGCATTTTGGGCTTTTTCATCAAGAAGACGTTGGATTTCCTCATTTTTCCATTGAGAAAGAACATCTAGCTTAGCCTCTTCAAGTGTCTTATCACGGGAAGGAATAATTTTATCGACCTTGTACCAGAGATATCCACCATTTTGAAAAGAGAGAGGATCAAGATCGACTCCTTCGTTTGATTGATAGATGGCATTCAGTAAAATATCTTTTTGAGGTAAATCCGTGAGTATTGCACCTTCAAGCGTTTTTCCCGTTTTATCAATAGTAATTGTGCGCAAAGATAACTTGTATTGGTCAGCTAACTCTTTGAGAGAAGCACCCTCAAAACGAGCATTTTCAATGGCAGCATAATTGTTACGGATATCATCAGTAGCACGATTTTTGGCAAGTATTTGGCGAATATTTTCTTCTACACTTTCAAAAGGAAGAGAGCTTGAAGGTTCAATATGCGTAACGCGAATGAGAACAGGTCCCTGTAAGTCATTTATCACAGGACTGACTTGGCCTTGTTGAAGTTCAAAAATTTCAGATGTCAGATGATTAGGAAGTTCGTTTTCTGCGAGAGGACCTTTTTTTATGTCATTAAGAGTCTTTTTTTCAGCTTTTACCAGTTCATCAAAACTCAATCCGTCAGCTATTTTTTTTGCTGCATTATCGGCTTCTTCGCGTGAGGGGAATCGCAGTTCTTCGAATGTACGCTTTTCAGGCGTTACAAAACGTGAAGCATTTTGTGTATAATAGGCTTTTGCCTCATCTGTTGAGATATCTTTAGGTTTTACAAAATCATTAAGTTCCATAGATAGCAAAGAGACAGTACGGTATTCTGGAGCACGAAATTGACTTTGATGTGTTTCAAACCATTTTTGTAATGTTTCGTAATCAGGATCAGCAATTGTTTTCTTTTCTTTTAGATCAATAACGAGATAATCAGCAATACGCATTTCTCCTTGATAAAGAGCAAGTGCTTTATAAAAGAGATTTGGTGCCTTCATATCAGAAAGTAAAGCAGCAATAAGCTGATTACGCTTTTCTTGTTTGGTGTAATAATTAAGAAAAGCACTTTCACTAATACGTAAATGCTGAAGATAGTTATAAAACAAGTTTTTATCAAAAGTGCCATTTACTTGGAACATTTTATCAGAACCAATCGTATGAGCTATTGTATCTTTTGAAAGACTTATTTTCATTTTACGTGCTTGTTCATCAAGCAGTACATTTTGTTGTAATTGATTAAATACAAAAGCAGGAATTTGGTATTGCTGCATTTCATTTGTTGTAAACATTCGTCCAAGATGAGCAGCATATGCTAAACGTGCGCTTTGATCGGCGAGTGCAAGACGATAATCATCGACAGTTACTGTGGACTTTCCAGAAGTAATAAGATCTCTTTCACTTTTTTTGTGTAACTGCGGTACCCCCCATAAAAGAATGAAGCATAAGAGTAAAATAGCAAGGAAAATTCTAAAAATCCAAGAATTTGTAGCATTTCTTATGATGTCAAGCATTGTTCAAGTCCATTTTTAATGTGAGTTATTATCAAAGCTGGAATGGAATTTGCAATAAAGAGATGAAAGATGCAAGCTTTAAAGACTTGCTTTCATTTTATAATTTGGTAACTACAGATAAACAATATATTGTAAAAGCTCTTGAGGTGAAAATATGTCTCCAAATATTCGGCCTTTTCTTGCTGGAAATTGGAAAATGAATGGAACGAGTGAATCGCTTGGAGAGTTGCGTGCTATTGCTACAGGCGTTAGCTCTGATCTAGGTCATCTTTTTGAGGCGCTTATTTGTGTTCCAGCAACGCTTTTATCGCGTGCTTCTAATACGCTGAATGGTGAAAATCTCCTTTTGGGAGGACAAAATTGTCACTTTGATGATCATGGTCCTTATACTGGAGATATTTCAGCTTTTATGCTTAAAGAAGCGGGAGCAAGTCATGTTATTATTGGGCATTCAGAACGTCGTACAGTGTACCAGGAAAATGATGCGATTGTCTGTGCTAAAGTGCAAGCTGCGTGGCGAGCAGGTCTTGTGGCTCTTGTATGTATTGGTGAAACATTGGAGGAGCGTAATAATAATAAAGTACTGGATATTCTCACGCAGCAGCTTGAAGAATCTCTCCCAAATGATGCAACAGCAGAGAATACCATTATCGCTTATGAACCAGTTTGGGCGATAGGCACCGGCAATACAGCGACTCCAGAAGATATTGCAAAAGTACATCATTTCATTCGTGATAGGGTGCGCTCTCGTTTTGGTGATGAAGGCAATAAGATACGTTTGCTTTATGGTGGATCCGTAAAACCATCCAATGCATTTGAGCTTTTAAGCATTGCTCATGTTAATGGTGCTTTGATAGGTGGAGCAAGCTTAAAAGCGATTGATTTTTTAACTATTTGCGATGTTTGTCGTAAACTATAGCAGAGAAATTTGAGTTTCCCCTTGGATTGTGCGTTATTTATGTGTAAATAGCTATTAAAGAGTTATTTAAAGAGCAGGGTTTATGCAAACAGTACTTATAGTTATTCATTTTTTGATTGTGATTACTTTGGTTGGTATTATATTAATTCAACCTTCAGAAGGTGGTGGGTTAGGTGTGAGTAATAGCTCAGGGTTGATGAAAACTCGTGGATCTCGAAACCCTTTAACACGTTTGACTGCTATTTTAGCCTGTTGTTTTTTTGTTGTATCTATTGGACTTACCGTGGTGAGTAATATATCAAATTCTAGTTCTGATATTTTAAAGCGTATACCGGTTAATTCAGAGCAGAATTCTACCAATAAAGACTCAGGATCAGTCCCATCATCAGATGGTGAGTCTTCCCCTTCTATTCTTGAACAGCTAGGAGGCACTTCGAATTCTTCGCAGGAACAGAAACAGTCCACAAATCCTGAAGTAGAAAGTCCAGTTCCTCAGGTTCTTGAAAATACAGTTCCCGATAACAGTACAAAATAGTTTTTTAAGAAAACATAGACTTTTTAAAAAAGGTGATTTTTTTCGCCTTTTTTATTTTAGAAGGAAAATTGTTTCTTTTTGCATTTTTTGCTGGAAAAATCATTATAAATTGCTTATCACCATAAGCCCATGGCACGTTATGTTTTTATTACTGGTGGTGTGGTTTCTTCCCTTGGAAAAGGCATCGCAGCGGCGGCGTTAGCAGCGTTATTACAGGCTCGTGGCTATCGCGTACGTCTTCGCAAACTTGATCCTTATTTAAATGTTGATCCAGGTACGATGTCACCTTATCAACATGGTGAAGTATTTGTGACCGATGATGGTGCAGAAACGGATCTTGATCTTGGTCATTATGAGCGTTTTACTGGGCGTTCTGCAAATAGCCAAGATAATATTACAACAGGGCGTATTTATCGCAATATCATTGAACGAGAGCGGCGTGGTGATTATTTGGGGGCAACAGTCCAAGTTATCCCTCATGTTACAGATGAAATTAAGAGATTCATTACGATGGGAAATGAAGAATTTGATTTTGTTTTGTGTGAGATAGGTGGAACGGTTGGTGATATTGAAGCAATGCCTTTTCTAGAAGCGATTCGTCAGCTTCGCAATGAGCTACCGAGACAAAATGTCGTTTATGTCCATCTCACATTAATGCCTTATATTCCTTCAGCAGGTGAATTAAAAACGAAACCAACACAACATTCTGTCAAAGAATTGCAAGCAGTTGGTATTTCTCCTGATATTTTGCTTGTACGTGCAGATCGATCTATTCCAGAAACAGAACGGTGCAAATTATCACTTTTTTGCAATGTTCGCTCCAATGCAGTCATTCAGGCATTAGATATGCCAACAATTTATGATGTTCCTATGGCATACCATAAGGAGGGTTTGGACTCTGAAGTTCTTTGCGCTTTTGGAATCGATTCGGCACCTTCCCCCAAAATGGATCGTTGGGAAGATATTACGCATCGTATTCACCATCCTGAAGGAGAAGTTACGATTGCTGTTGTGGGAAAATATACGGGCTTAAAGGATGCTTATAAATCTCTTATTGAAGCGATTGCGCATGGTGGTTTAGCGAATAGAGTGAAGGTTAATATTGAGTGGATTGATTCGGAGCTTTTTGAAAAAGAAGATTCTGTTTCAGCTTTACAAAAAGCCCATGGAATTTTGGTTCCAGGTGCTTTTGGGGCACGAGGGGCAGAAGGGAAGATTCGAGCAATTCAATTTGCGCGAGAGCGTAAAGTTCCATTTTTAGGGATTTGTTTTGGGATGCAATTAGCTTGTATAGAAGCTGCGCGCAATATTGCACAGATTGAGAATGCTTCATCAAGTGAGTTTTGCGAAACAGACAATCCAATTGTAGGTTTAATGACAGAATGGCTTAAAGGAGACGTTCTTGAAAAACGTACAAGAAATGGTGATCTCGGCGGTTCAATGCGCCTTGGTGCTTTTGCTGCTGAATTAAAAGAAGAGAGTCATATTGCTCAAATTTATGGGATGACCAAGATTGTCGAGCGACATCGTCATCGTTATGAGGTCAATATTGATTATAAGGATAAGTTAGAACAGTGTGGTTTGATTTTTTCTGGGATGTCTCCTGATGGTATTTTACCAGAAACGATAGAATATGTAGATCATCCATGGTTTATTGGTGTTCAATATCATCCAGAATTAAAATCTCGTCCTTTTGATCCACATCCGCTTTTTTCTTCTTTTATTGAAGCCGCTGTAGAACAAAGTCGATTGGTTTAATGCATAAATTGGATTACTTTGCTTTTGAGGGATAAAATGACTAAACCAAATGCCCGTGTGAAAGTTGGAAATATGATTTTTTCAAATGAAATGCCTCTTTCATTAATTGCAGGGCCGTGTCAGATGGAAAGTCGTGATCATGCTTTTGAAATGGCTGGTCGTATTAAAACCATTACCGATCAGGTTGGTATGGGGTTTGTTTATAAATCAAGTTACGATAAAGCCAACAGAACCTCTTTGAGTGCAGCACGTGGTATTGGTCTTGAAAAAGCAATGGCTATTTTTTCTGATTTAAAAAAAGAGTTTAATTGTCCCATATTAACGGATGTGCATACAGAAGATCAATGTGCAATTGTTTCTTCTACGGTCGATATTTTACAAATACCGGCTTTTTTATGTCGTCAAACAGATCTTTTGGTAGCAGCTGCTAAAACAGGGTGTGTTATTAACATTAAAAAAGGTCAGTTTTTAGCGCCGTGGGACATGGAGAATGTTTTAAAAAAGGTTGTTTTCAGTGGTAATCCGAATGTTATGCTTTGTGAGCGAGGCACGTCATTTGGTTATAACCGGCTTGTTTCTGATATGCGTTCGTTGCCTATTTTACGTTCATTTGGAGCTCCTGTTATTTTTGACGCAACACATTCTGTTCAAGAACCTGGGGGGCAGGGGGCTTCATCTGGTGGACAGCGTCAATTTGTTGAAATTTTAGCGCGTGCGGCTGTTTCTGTTGGGGTCGCAGGTATTTTTTTAGAAACACATCAAGATCCAGATAATGCACCTTCTGATGGACCCAATATGATTAAAATTGATGATTTACAAAGATTGCTTGAGACTTTAATGGAATTTGATTATCTGTCAAAAAAGTTGAGTTGAGAAGAGAAAAAATATTTCATTAATAGGGCATTATAAATGAATCGCGACTTTTGTTGGATAAGGAAACATATATGACTATAATTGTCGATATCATTGGGCGTGAAGTTCTTGATAGCCGTGGTAATCCAACGGTAGAAGTTGATGTTCATTTGGAAAATGGGGCTTTTGGTCGTGCTCTGGTTCCATCGGGAGCCTCAACGGGAGCACATGAGGCTATAGAGCTTCGTGATGGTGGTTTGCGTTATCAAGGGAAAGGTGTTGAAAAAGCGGTTTCTGCAGTCAATGGCGAAATTCTTGAAGAACTTGGTGGGCGAGATGCAACAAATCAAATCGCTATTGATCAAGCAATGATTGCTTTGGATGGAACGCCAAATAAAGCCCGTCTTGGTGCCAATGCACTTCTTGGTGTTTCATTAGCGGTTGCAAAAGCAGCGGCGGATTCATTAAATTTACCTTTGTATCGTTATATTGGTGGTACACAAGCACATATTCTTCCAACACCTATGATGAATGTTATTAATGGTGGCGTTCATGCTGATAACTTGATTGATTTTCAAGAGTTTATGATTATTCCTATAGGAGCTCCTACTGTAAAAGAAGCTATCCGTTATGGCGCTGAGGTTTTCCATACATTGAAAAAGCTTTTAAAAGATGCGGGTTATAATACCAATGTTGGTGATGAAGGTGGTTTTGCACCTCAATTTAAAAGTGCTGATCAAGCAATTGATTTTATTATGGAATCTATCATGGCATGTGGCTATAAACCAGGTGAACAAATTGCCATTGGTTTAGACTGTGCTTCAACAGAATTTTATAAAAATGGTTCGTATTTTTATAAAGGTGAGGGGAAATGCCGTGACACCCAAGAGCAGGTAGATTATTTAGCGCAGCTTGTGAAAAATTATCCTATTATTACAATTGAAGATGGAATGGCAGAGGATGATTGGGAAGGTTGGAAGCTACTTACTGACACAATTGGAGAAAAATGTCAGCTTGTTGGCGATGATTTGTTTGTAACGAATTCAGCACGTTTGCGTGATGGTATCAAAATGGGGGTAGGCAATTCTATTCTCATAAAAGTTAATCAAATTGGTACATTGAGTGAAACACTTGATGCTGTAGAAGTAGCACATAAAGCAGGTTATCGTGCCATTATATCTCATCGTTCAGGCGAAACAGAGGATTCTTTCATTGCAGATCTTGCAGTTGCAACGAATTGTGGACAAATTAAAACAGGTTCTCTTGCACGTTCGGATAGATTAGCCAAATACAATCAACTTATTCGTATTGAAGAAATACTGGGAGCCCAAGCGCGTTATGCTGGTGATGTATATCGTTGATAGTTGTGAGCACAAAGTGTGAGAGTATGATATTATTTAGATTATGAAATTGAGATTTCTTATCAAAGACATGTACTCAGTAATTTTATAGGTATTTAAGTTTATAGGGATTAAGATGAGAGGTATAATTATTACTCAAGATCAAGGAATGTATCTCGTTTCGGGTGATGACGGTAAGCGTTATCAGTTTGCGACTTGGGATTGGTTGGGAAAGAAACCACCAAGGATTGGTGATACTGTTGATTTTGTCTATGAAGGGGGTGTTGTCAGTTCTGTTTTTCCATTGTTGAGATCAGGTACAGAGAACTCAAAGATAATGTTTGCACTTCTTTGTTGGGTTGCAGGTATCTTTGGTGTTCATCGCTTTATGGTTGGGAGAGTTCGGACGGGTACTTTAATGCTCGTTTTATCTTTATCATTGTTTGGATTGATGATTACCGGTATTTGGGCGATTGTTGATTTTATACTCATTATTGCTGGAAAATTTACGGATAAAGATGGGAATCAGATTACAGATTTGTAAAAAATTTACAATAAAAAGAAAATAATAAAGTTTACTTTTTATTTCGATCAATATATTAAGTTGCAATAATGCAAGATTATTGTACTCTATTTCTTTAATGTGAGATATTAAGAGAAATATGCACAGTTGAATAAAAGTATTGAAAAAGACTGTGCTATTTTATGTGGGTAAATCAAAGATATAAATCAACTAAAGCATGTTTTTTGTTACTGCTTATAGCAGGGGGAAATATTAGATTATTGGGGAGTTCCGAACTATTTTAACTTCATGTTTATCATGGTGAGTACGAATTGTATTTACACCGTGAGGTTAATCCGCATATTATCGAATTAGAAATAATCTCTTTATGAATAACACATGAGGAGCAGCTTTATAGGTGGGCAAGAATGAAAGGTAAGATTATTGGTCAGGATCAAGGAGATTATTTTGTTTCAGGGGCTGACGGTAAGCGTTATCAATTTTCAAGTTTCGATTGGTTAGGAAAAAAAACACCAAAAGTGGGTGATACCGTTGATTTTGTATATGAAGATAATGTTGTTAAATCTGTTCTCCCTCTCGTGAGTAAAACTCAGTCAGAAAAATCAAGATTGGCGATAGCACTTGTTTGTTGGTTTTTTGGATGGTTGGGAATTCATCGCTTTATGGCAGGTAAAGTTGGAACGGGTATTGTAATGCTTCTTATAACGATAACAGGTATAGGGCTGTTAGTTACTATACCGTGGTCATTCATTGATTTTATAGTTATTTTATCCGGATATTTTAGGGATGAAAACGGGGATAAAATTATAAATTGGTAGAAATTTTAGAATAATATAAAATGTAAAGAGTGAGGCACTTTCTTTACTTTTAATGTTGTCAATATATTAATTTAATAATGTAAATTATTTTAATATATGTCTTTAAATGTGAAATATTAAAGAAAATTATGAATATTTAAATAAAACTATTGAAAAAGACTGTACTATTTCATATGAAAAAAAGCAAAGGTGCAAATCGAACAGCGTGCTTTGTATTACCACTTGTAATTGCGGGAATTTTAAGTTGTTGGGGAATTTTTAGCTTTTTAAATTGTCATATATCACGGTGAATACAGACTGTATTCATGCTGTGAGGTTTATTCAACATATTATCATATTAGAAGAAAAGCTTCTTTATGAATAACAATTTTATAGGTGGTGAAGATGAAAGGTAAGATTATTGGTCATGATCAAGGAGATTATTTCATTTCAGGGGCTGATGGTAAGCGCTATCAGTTTGCGAATTGGGATTGGTCAGGAAAAACGCCGCCGAAAGTTGGTGACGTCGTTGATTTTGTGTGTGAAGGGGATACCATTAAATCTATTTTCCCTATCTCAACTGAAGGTCAGTCACAGCAATCAAAAGTGACGTTAGCGGTCGTTTGTTTTTTTCTAGGTGGACTAGGACTTCATCGTTTTATGGTTGGTAAAGTTGGAACGGGCATTGCAATGCTTCTTATAAATATAATAAGTGTAATAAGTATAATAAGTGTAATATTTATGCCGGTAGGGCTTATAGGAATTTTTTTGATAATTACACCTTGGGTATTGATTGATTTTATAGTCATTTTAACAGGAAGTTTTAAGGACAAAGATGGGTGTAAAATCACAACTTAGAGGATATCCAATATTTATAATATAAAAAGTGGGGCATTCAGCTTACTTTGATCGTATTAAGGGGGGGATAAATTGAAATAACAAATTATTTTGGTGTAGATTTGGTAATGAGGTATTAATCAAAATCGTGCATAGTTGGGCTGATTATTAAGAAATTTGTGCTGTAAAGACTGTGCTATTTTATGTGGACAAAGCAGAAACGTCGATCAATCAAAGTACGCTTTGTACTACCTCTTATGACGGTGGGAGTCTTAAGCTATTTCAGTTATCACATTTATCATGGTGAGTATGGATTGTATTCACGCAGTGAAGTTAATCAGCATATTAGCGAATTAGAAAAGGAGCTTCATAAAATAGAAGCTGAGCGGATATTCATGGAAAAGCGTATTTCTCTTTTACGCAATGGGCATATAGAAAAAGATATGTTGGATGAGTATGTCCGAAAGAATTTGAACTTTTCTAAGCCAAATGAATTGACAATCTTAATACCTTGAAATGATACCAAAGGTAAATGAAAAATCGCTTAATTTAAACAACAATCAGCAATGATATTGTTTAAGCCGATTGATAAGGCTTGTAACTTTTGTTCGTAAAGGTTATTCCTAAATAATCATAAAAGGGAGTTTAATATGGCAGAACGACTTAAAAAAAATTCTGCGTCGGCGGCGCGCACTGCGTTATCAAGCACCACAAAGAAAGCACCAATAGCAGATTTTACAAAAGAAGAAGAAATTGATGCTTATCGTGAAATGCTTTTAATTCGCCGTTTTGAAGAAAAAGCAGGACAACTTTATGGTATGGGGCTTATTGGGGGATTTTGTCACCTTTATATTGGTCAGGAAGCCGTTGTTATAGGAACATTGAAAGCGGCAAAAGAAGGTGATCAGGTTATTACGTCTTACCGTGATCATGGACATATGTTAGCGGTTGGGATGAGTCCGCGTGGTGTCATGGCAGAATTAACGGGGCGCCAAGGTGGCTTTTCCAAAGGGAAAGGTGGCTCGATGCATATGTTCTCTAAAGAAAAGAACTTTTATGGAGGACATGGTATTGTTGGTGCGCAGGTTCCCATTGGTTCAGGTTTGGCATTTTCGAATCAATATCTTGGTAAAGATAATGTGACATTGGTTTATTTTGGTGATGGTGCTGCAAATCAGGGGCAGGTTTACGAGAGTTTTAATATGGCTTCACTTTGGAAGCTTCCCGTTGTTTATATTATTGAAAACAATCAGTATGCTATGGGAACGTCAGTTTCACGTGCATCTGCAGAAACTGATTTTTCCCGACGCGGTCTTTCTTTTGAAATTCCAGGTATTGTTGTTGACGGTATGGATGTTCGATCAGTAAAAGGAGCTGCTGATGAAGCAATTTCTTGGGCACGCTCAGGTAAAGGACCGATCATTCTTGATATGCAGACCTATCGCTATCGTGGTCATTCCATGTCTGATCCAGCAAAATATCGTTCCAAGGAAGAAGTCCAAAAAATAAAAGAGGAGCACGATCCGATTGATCAAGTAAAAAGTCGGATTCTTAAAAAAAATTGGGCGAGCGAAGACGATTTAAAATCTGTTGAGAAAGAGGTCCGTGCAATTGTTGCTGATGCGGTAGATTTTGCACAAAGTGATCAAGAGCCAGATGCTTCTGAGCTCTATACTGATATTTTAGTTTGATGCGAGGGAAGCAAGTATGTCTATTGATATTTTGATGCCGGCGCTTTCACCAACTATGGAAGAAGGTAAACTGTCTAAATGGCTCAAGAAAGAAGGTGATAAGGTTAGCTCTGGCGATGTTATTGCTGAAATTGAAACGGATAAGGCTACAATGGAAGTAGAGGCCGTTGATGAAGGTACTCTTGGTAAAATTTTTGTGCCTGAAGGTTCAGAAGGCGTAAGGGTTAACACTGTTATTGCAATTTTGTTAGAAGAAGGTGAGCGTGCTGAGGATATTTCGCAGCCTACGGATACAGCACAAAAACCTAAGGAATCTCCTCTTTCTCTACCTTTGTCAGTTCCGCAGGCTGCTCCTACTTTTGATACATCTCTTAATTTTGATATTCCAGCGGGAACACAAATGGTTACAATGACAGTTCGTGAAGCGCTTAATCAGGCTTTGGCTGAAGAAATGCGGCGTGATGAAAAAGTTTTTCTCATGGGGGAAGAGGTCGCGCAATATCAAGGTGCCTATAAGGTTAGTCAGGGTTTGTTGGAAGAGTTCGGGGAACGCCGAGTTATTGATACCCCAATTACAGAGCACGGCTTTGCTGGGCTGGCTGTTGGGGCTGCTTTTGGTGGGTTACGTCCTATTGTCGAGTTTATGACCTTTAATTTTGCGATGCAGGCGATGGACCAAATTATTAACTCAGCAGCCAAAACACGTTATATGTCTGGTGGACAAATGACCGCTCCTATGGTTTTCCGAGGTCCCAATGGTGCAGCTGCCCGTGTTGGTGCTCAACATTCTCAATGTTATGCTGCATGGTATAGTCATGTACCAGGTCTGAAAGTTGTCATGCCTTATAGTGCTGCAGATGCAAAAGGTTTGCTGAAAGCTGCTATTCGTGATGATAATCCTGTTATTTTCCTTGAAAATGAGATTTTGTATGGGCATCAATTTGATGTTCCTCAACTGGATGATTTTCTTTTGCCTATTGGTAAGGCGCGTATTCATAAGTCTGGACAAGATGTGACGATTGTTGCATGTGGAATTGGGATGCATTATGCTGTTCAAGCGTTACCAGAAATCGAAAAACTTGGTATTGATGTTGAATTGATTGATTTACGAACCATTCGCCCGATGGACCTTCCAACAATTCTTTCGTCAGTTAAAAAAACAGGTCGTTTGGTAACAATTGAAGAGGGATTTCCTCAGTCATCTGTGGGAACTGAAATAGCAACGCGTGTTATGCAGCAGGCTTTTGACTATCTTGATGCGCCAATTGCTACGATTTCTGGCAAAGATGTTCCGATGCCTTATGCCGCTAATCTTGAGAAGTTGGCTTTGCCTAATACTGCTGAAATTATTGAGGCCGTTAAGGCTGTGACATACAGAGCATAACGGAGGAAAGCATAATGCCCATTAAAATTACAATGCCAGCGCTTTCCCCTACGATGGAAGAGGGAAATTTAACAAAATGGAATATTAAGGAGGGAGATAAGGTTTCCTCTGGTGATGTTATTGCTGAAATTGAGACGGATAAAGCGACAATGGAAGTCGAAGCCGTTGATGAAGGTAGGGTTGCTAAAATTGTTGTTCCTGCTGGAACACAAGGCGTTAAAGTAAATGCTTTAATTGTTGTTTTAGCAGAAGAAGGTGAAGATTTAGCTGAAGCTGCAAAAGTTGCAGAAGAAATCTCTTCTTCTACAAGACAAAAACCAGAGGGCATCAAACAGACAGATTCTCTGAAACAGACGGACTCAAAGGGAATAAAAATGTCTCATGAATCATCAACTGGGCAATTAATACAGCAAGATAAAAAGGAAGCTCGTCTTTTTGCCTCTCCCTTAGCGCGGCGATTAGCATCTCAGGCAGGTCTTGATTTATCCCTTATTTCTGGAAGTGGTCCGCATGGCCGTATTATTAAGCGCGATGTAGAAAAAGCTGTGAGCAGCGATATGTCTAAAGTGTCTTATTCATCACAGATAGGGGAGCTAATAGCTACAGGTGCTTCGGACAAACAGATATTGAAACTCTTCAAAGAGGATGAATATAGCTTCGCTCCCCATAATAATATGCGTAAAACAATCGCGACACGTTTGGTGGAATCAAAACAGAGAGTCCCACATTTCTATGTAACGGTAGATTGTGAACTTGATGCGCTATTAGCACTGCGTACACAACTAAATGCTGCTGCTCCAATGGTTAAGGGGCAGGAAGAAACTCAGCCTACTTATAAGCTTTCTGTTAATGATATGGTGATCAAAGCTGTCGCACTTTCTTTGAAAGCGGTTCCTGATGCGAATGTTTCTTGGCTTGAAGGCGGGATGCTTCATCATAAACATTGTGATGTTGGGGTTGCTGTTTCTATTCCCAATGGATTAATTACACCGATTATTCGCCATGCAGAGAAAAAGCCGTTATCACTTATTTCCAAAGAGATGAAGGATTTTGCAAAGCGTGCGCGCGAGGGCAAGTTAAAAATGGAAGAATATCAGGGTGGAACAACAGCTGTATCAAATATGGGGATGTATGGTATAAAAAGTTTTTCGGCTATTCTTAATCCACCGCATGCGACGATTTTTGCGATTGGTGCAGGGGAGCAACGCGCCGTTGTTAAAAATGGTGCATTAGTTGTTGCGACAGTTATGTCAGTTACGCTTTCTGCGGATCATCGTGCTGTCGATGGTGCTTTAGCAGCAGAGCTCGCGCGGACTTTTAAGAAGATGATTGAAAATCCATTAGCAATGTTGGTTTGAACTGTTTAACAGTTCTTCACGTAAATTGTGAGAAAGCGTGTTAAGAGAATAGAAACAAATTTAAAGAGTTTAAAGAGCAATGTTATTGCTATTTCTGGTTTGGGTAAAGCATTTACGTGAAGCTTAAAGCAAAGACATAAGATAATTCTCTCATGTTGTTTTACAGTCTTAAGTTCAAAAAATGCATATCCGTTTTTTATATATCCATGGAGGAATTACTGTGGCAAATCTTTATGATGTAATTGTGATTGGATCAGGTCCAGGCGGATATGTAACCGCAATTCGTGCAGCACAATGTGGCTTTAAGACTGCGATTGTTGAACGTGAACATTTGGGAGGGATCTGTTTAAATTGGGGATGTATTCCAACAAAGGCCCTTCTACGTTCAGCGGAAATGAAACATTTTGCTGAACATGCGACAAATTATGGATTAAAAATTAATGGTTCAATTGAGGCAAACATCAAAGATGTTGTGGCACGTTCACGGGGTGTTTCAGCACGTTTAAATGCTGGTGTTGGTTTTTTAATGAAAAAAAACAAAATTGATATTATCTGGGGTGAAGCAAAGCTTACTAAAGAAGCAAAGGGAAGCCTTCCTGCGGAAATTATGGTTTCTTCATCCTCCAAACCGATTATGCAACCGCAAAATCCAGTCCCTAAAGGGACGTTAGGGGAGGGAACTTATCAAGCAAAGCATATCATTATTGCAACGGGTGCACGTCCTCGTGTCCTTCCTGGTATTGAGCCAGATGGAAAACTCATTTGGACTTATTTTGAAGCTATGATACCGCCAGCAATGCCAAAATCGCTTTTGGTTATAGGGTCTGGGGCTATTGGCATTGAATTTGCTTCTTTTTATCATGATATGGGGGCGACAGTAACTGTTGTTGAAATGATGCCCCATATCATGCCTGCTGAAGATATTGAAATTTCAACGTTTGCTCGTAAACAGTTAGAGAAAAAAGGTTTACGTACTCTTCGTCAAGCAAAAGTAACAAAGGTTGAAAAATCTTCCGATTCTGTAAGTGTACATATTGATGTTCAAGGTAAAATAGAGTCAATGACTGTTGACCGGTTGATTTCTGCTGTTGGGGTGCAAGGTAATATTGAGAATCTTGGTTTAGAAGCTTTGGGAATAAAAACCGATCGCGGCTGCATTGTAACTGATGAATGGAGTTGGACGGGGGTGGAAGGTATTTATGCTATTGGTGATGTAGCAGGCCCACCTATGTTGGCCCATAAAGCAGAAGAAGAAGGTGTGATATGTATTGAGCATCTTGCAGGTTTGAAAAGCGCTCATCCACTTGATAAAAGAAAAATTCCAGGGTGTACATATTGTACACCACAGGTTGCCTCTGTAGGGCTTTCAGAAGCGGCAGCAAAAGAAGCAGGTTATGATATACGTATTGGTCGTTATTCTTTTGCTGCGAATGGTAAGGCGATTGCTTTGGGTGAAGATCAGGGGTTAGTAAAAACGATTTTTGATAAAAAAACAGGACAGCTTCTCGGGGCCCATATGGTAGGGGCTGAGGTAACAGAATTGATACAGGGTTTTGTTATTGCTATGAATCTTGAAACAACAGAAGAAGAATTAATGCATACTGTCTTTCCACATCCGACTTTATCGGAAATGATGAAAGAAAGTGTATTAGATGCTTATGGTCAAGTTTTAAACGCTTGATGACTGGATTGTATGAAAAATTTTATATTTTTGATTGTTACTTCGTATTTATAAGGCAAAGGCTTAAATGGTTACGGTTGTTGATAGAGTTGCAAATAGACGATTGCGTCATCCTGAAAAGGCACATCGTCCTGATACAAGCGTTCAAAAAAAGCCAGATTGGATTCGTGTAAAAGCGCCAACATCACCAATTTATAAGGAAACACATGGTATTGTACGTACGCATAAGCTAGTGACTGTATGTGAAGAAGCTGGTTGTCCTAATATTGGCGAATGTTGGAGCCAGAGGCATGCTAGCTTTATGATTTTAGGTGAAATATGTACGCGTGCTTGTGCTTTTTGTAACGTTGCAACAGGTATTCCACTTGCCGTTGATGATAATGAGCCAGAACGTGTCGCTGATGCTGTTGCAAGGATGGAATTAAAACATGTTGTCATTACATCTGTTGATCGTGATGATCTTGCTGATGGTGGTGCTGAGCATTTTGCAAAAGTTATTTATGCGATTCGTCAAAAAACTCCTAAAACAACAATTGAAGTTCTTACACCTGATTTTCGTCATAAGGATGGCGCTTTAGAAGTTGTTGTTGCTGCTAAGCCTGATGTTTTTAATCATAACTTAGAAACAGTTCCTTCTAAATATTTGAAGGTCCGTCCAGGGGCACGTTATTTTCATTCAATTCGTTTGTTACAACGTGTTAAAGAACTTGATCCAACAATTTTTACAAAATCGGGAATTATGGTTGGCCTCGGGGAGGAGCGAAATGAAGTTTTGCAATTGATGGATGATTTGCGCGCTGCTGATGTTGACTTTATGACAATTGGACAATATTTGCAGCCTACACGAAAACATCATCCAGTTGTTCGTTTTGTGCCTCCTGAAGAATTTGAGTCTTTTGCCAAGATTGGTAAAGTAAAAGGATTTTTACATATGGCCTCCAATCCTCTAACGCGTTCATCTCATCATGCTGGAGATGATTTTGCCATTTTGCAAAAAGCGCGTGATGAAAAATTTTCCTTACAGAGATAATTATGCCGATTTTTACAATACATCGGCAGATCACCCATAGTGCCAGTGAAATGTTTGATCTGGTTTCAGATATTGAGCGTTATCCTGAATTTTTACCAATGTGTGAGTCTTTAATAATACGTTCTCGAAAAGAATATGGAAAAAAAATATTGCTTCTTGCGGATATGACCGTTGGCTATAAGATTATTCGTGAAACTTTTACGACTCAAGTATTTCTTCAGCCGGAAAAAAGTCTTATAGAAGTTAAATATATTGATGGTCCATTCAAATATCTTGAAAATCGTTGGGCCTTTCATGATATTGAAAATACCAATGCATGTAATATAGAGTTTTTTATTGATTATGAATTTAAAAGTAAAACGCTTGGATTAGTCATGGGCTCAATGTTTGATATTGCGTTTCGTAAATTTACCGAGGCTTTTGAGAAGCGTGCGCATCAGATTTATGGCTCTACGGTAACATAGTCTATTCTGTTATTTTTTAACAATACCTATTGCTTAAACAGCGTGAAGGTGAAAACCGGTTTCCATCTTTACTATTTGTTTTTAATTCAGCTTTCAAAAGCATATTGAAGGAATATCATTTTAAATGATGAAGATGATGCACAGCTTCATGCTTTTGTTTCTCTCTTTTTTAATGGATGCACACTCGTTAAACAAAACGCCCAAATAGAACCTGCTTGCGTCATACCCATTTCATAATAGTGCTCATAATAAATAGTATAGATTTTCGTAAAAGTATATAAAATCTACATCTGTACACTTATGAAGAATTCCTCCTGTATCATTTATTTGCCATCTCTCAAGATGTTGTGCCAGCTCTTAGCACTTGAGAGAAGTACAAGTGTCTCTTTCTTTAATCATTTTATTTATACAGTTTTTTCTCTTGTGGCGTGCAAGTGAATAAATTTGATTAATTCAATCTACACAGGACTGAAGTGAGATAACTTTACGCTATTCAGATCTTTCATTTTCAAGTTGTGATACAATAAAATTTTTTCAAGATGTTGACGATTATAGACTCGATGGGGAATAAAGAATTTTGAAATTAGTATGGGGAATTCAGTGAAGCAATTCCAGAATCATTTTAAAAGCATTTTCAACAGTTGCGTGGCGGATAGCATTGCGATTAAGATGAGCAAAGTGCATTTCTTTGTGCAGGGGAGAGTGGTTTTTGTAAGCAACTGCGCAATGCACAAGTCCTACAGGTTTATCAAGACTTGCACCTCCTGGACCAGCAATTCCTGTTACAGAAACTGCAATGTCAGCTTGTGAATGTTTTAATCCACCCTCAGCCATTGCAAGAGCAACTTCTTTTGAAACGGCACCATAGGTTCTTATAAGTTCAGCACAAACGCCAACAAGGCGTGTTTTGGATTCATTTGAATAAACAACAAATCCACAATCGAGAACATCTGACGATCCTGCTATATTTGTGAGGCATGCAGCAATGAGTCCCCCTGTACAAGACTCTACAGTTGTTAACAGCAAACCTTTTTGGCGAAAGGTATTAAGGACTTCATGTGCGTGTTTTTCACAAAGATATGTCATTGGGGAATTTCTCCTGAATAAAGGACGCTCACTGTTGCAAGAGCAGCAATTCCCTCACCACGACCAATAAATCCAAGCCTTTCATTTGTTGTTGCTTTGATAGAGATTCGATCAGGTGTTATTGCAAGTATTGTTATAAGATTTTCTGTCATGGCATGACGATATGGACTAATTTTAGGATTTTCAGCGATAATTGTGATATCAACATTGGCGATACGACCACCTGCTTGTTTTATAATATCAAGAGCATGACGGAGAAAAATTTCTGATGATACATTTTTCCATTGAGGATCAGAGGGAGGAAAATGTGTACCGATATCTCCAGCACCTTGAGTTGCAAGAAGGGCATCTGTTAATGCATGAAGAGCAACATCCGCATCGGAGTGTCCATTTAATTTTTTATGAAAAGGGATTTTTATACCACATAATATAAGAAAATCACCATCCTCAAAAGAGTGAACATCATAACCATTGCCGGTACGAATATCAGGAAATATTTGCATTTTCTTTTGGAGATATAAATGTGCAGTATTAAAATCTTCATGCCATGTAATTTTTATGTTGTTAGGATCCCCAGGAATGGTACGCATAGGAATTCCAAACCATTCGGCAATTGCAGAATCGTCAGTGAATTCTTGTTTGCAAGCTTGTTTTGCTTGTTTATGGGCCGCTAAGATATGTTCAAAGGGAAAACACTGTGGAGTTTGTGCACTATAAAGATGGGTACGGGGAATTGTTTCTAAAACATGCTGATTATTTATACGTTTAAGGGTATCAGAGATGGGCAGAACAGGAAGAACACCTTCTTGAGGCATGATAGTGTTGTGAATATTATTAAGAAGCTTGTTTTCGATAAAAGGGCGTGCACCATCATGAATATGCACATATTGGGGGGCAATTTTTTTGAGTGCCTGAAGTCCATATAAGGTAGAGATTTGACGTGTATTGCCTCCTTCAACGATAATAAGGCGCTCTTTAAAATCGTCAATAGCTTGTTCACAGATTTGACGATCTTCTGGATGAATAACAAGAATAATTGTTGTGATAGCTGGATGCTGCAAAAAACAATGCACGGTATGATAAATAATTGGCTTTTGTCCTAGAAGCCGATATTGTTTTGGAATTTTATGGGGAGATCCTGCTCTTTCACCCCGTCCAGCGGCTAATATTATTGCTGCAATAGAAATACTTAATCTCCTTGTATTATAATCTTAGTTTGCTTTTTTGTCATTAATTTTAAAATGATTTTGAAAGGATGGTTGTTGTAGATCAGCAAGGGATATCACGGATAACACCTCAAAAAAAGCATTTAATGCTTTTTGAAGTGCGGTATTTAAACCACAAAAATCAAACAAGGGGCAAGTTGGTTCTGCAGTATCGAAACATTCTGCGAGGGAAAAGTTGTCTTCTGTTACTTTCACAACATCCGCGACTGAAATTTCTGCTGCGGGTTTAGCCAATCTAACTCCACCATTGCGTCCACGCACTGTTTGTATAAAACCTGCTTGAACAAGCAGCTGAAGGATTTTAAATAAAAAAAGCTCTGAAACGGCATATGCTTTAGCAATTTCTGGAACACGACTGAGAGTTCCCTGATTATCTGCACAATACATAAGCATTCGAAGAGCATAATTTGTTTGTTTTGTTAATCGCATCTCATTTCCTTCGTAAAGTATCGTCGAACACAGTCTATTTTAAAGATATTTTGCAAAATGTAGAAGTTTTTTCTCGTTGACTATATTTGCCTATTTTAAATGTAGTATTAGTATTGTCAATTTTTGCTACAAAAGGTTATATGAGAATAATGGGATAAGGGTATGTAAGCTCATGACGAATATAACATCTGTGACGAATCTTCAAGACATAGATAAAAATACTTATAACGATGAGTTGTATCGTTTAAGTAAGGTATATATTTTTTTAGGGATTACAATTATTGTATTGGCTTTACTTACGGCCTCTGTTTCATTTATTATTCTTATTGGATTAACTCCTGTTGTTCCCAGTAGAACAGTAACCCTTATTCTTATAGGAATTAATAGTTTTTGGGTTTTAGGGCTTATTGTCATCGTTTTTTATGAGATGATACCGATCATTCGTGCTTGGCGTTCAAGGCGTGCAGGATCGCGTCTTCATGTGCGCCTTATTTCATTGTTTGCACTTGTTGCGACAATGCCAGCTGTTGCTGTAGCTCTTGTATCGGGTCCAGCACTAAATTTGGGACTTGATCGATGGTTTGATACAACAACGCGGCAAATTGTGGGCTCTTCTATTGATTTAGCAAATGCTTATGCAGATGAAATGCTCCAAAATTTAAAAAATTTATCCTACGCGATGGCATTTGCACTTGATAACAAAAAACTCTTAGAACGTAATCCAGCTGAATATAGGATGCAATTGACGCGTCATGCTCTAGGACGCAATTTGCGTGGTGCATTTTTGTTAAGTTCTAGTGGAGCTATTTTTGTATCGAGTGCTCTTGGTGATGAAGATAAACTGCCAATTCCTCCTTCTCATCTTATTGAACGTGCAACCAGTGCGAGACCTTTTTCTTTTCAACCAGGCGTCCATGATTATTTTGGTATTATTTTAAAATTTACCAATATTCCAAACACATTTTTATATTTGGTGCGTGACGTTGATAAAGGTGTTTTATCTGCTTTGCGTTTGACGGAAGTTAATACAGATCGTTATCGTGATTTAAATGAGAATCGCCTGCTGACACAGATTGCATTTGGTATGCTTTATTTGTGTCTTTTTTTTAGTTTATTCTTATCAGCCATTTGGGCTGCTATTGCTGTTGCTGATCGCTTAGTACGTCCTATTCGTCTTCTCATTAGTGCTGCCGATGATGTTGCTTCTGGAAATATGGAAATTTTCGTGCCAGTACGAGCAAAAGATGGAGATATTGGGCAATTATCCAAAACTTTTAATTACATGGTCAGTGAATTGAAAAGTCGGCGTAATGAATTGATTGCAGTGCGTGATCAAATTGATGAAAGACGGCGTTTTTCTGAAGCTGTGTTATCGGGTGTAACAGCGGGAGTAGCAGGTATAGATGATAATGGTGATATCACCATTATCAATCGGTCTATTGAAGCGATGTTTGATATTCGCTCAGAGCGCGTTGTTGGAAAAAGTCTTTTATCTTTAAGCGCTGAAATTTGGCAGGTTTTTCAGTTTGTGCGTTCATTGGATCGTAAAAACCATCGTGAGCAGGTCACTTTAAACGTTGCAGGAAAAGAGCGTGTCTGTAATGTCCAAGTTACGATGGAGGAGGATGATGGACAAGGGCAATCTTGGGTTCTAACAATTGATGATATTACAGATCTTGTTGCAGCGCAACGTACAGCGGCGTGGGCGGATATTGCGCGGCGTATTGCACACGAAATTAAAAATCCTCTTACACCTATTCAGTTATCCGCTGAACGCATTCGTAAACGTTATAACAAAGCTATTACACAAGATAGAGAGGTCTTTGAGCGGTGTATTGACACAATTATTCGGCAGGTTGGAGATATTGGGCGTATGGTTGATGAGTTTTCCTCTTTTGCACGTATGCCCAAACCCAAAATGCATATTTTAGATATACGAGAATTGTTGCGCGAAGCATGTTTCTTGATAGAGGTGACGCGACATGATATTCATTTTGAGCAAGATTTAGGAACTCTACCACTTATGGGTGCATTTGATAACCGTCTCATTGTACAGGCTTTTTGCAATGTTATCAAAAACGCGAGCGAATCCATAGATTCAGTTATGCGAGAGGAAAATATTCACGGTCATATTCTTATCCGTTCTTATCGTCAGGGAGAATGGGTGGTTGTGGATGTTGTTGATAACGGGAAAGGACTTCCTAAAGAGCAAAGACAAAAGTTATTAGAACCCTATATAACAACGCGGGAAAAAGGAACAGGGCTGGGGTTAGCTATTGTGCGCAAAGTTATTGAAGATCACGGTGGTTTCATGGAGCTTCATGATGCACCGGAGAGTTTTTATGAAGGTCGTGGTGCGATGATCCGTTTGATATTTCCAGCGGATGGGGGTAAGCAGGGTAATATTATACAAGCCATAAATCATAAGATAGGGGAATAGTATGGTATCAGATATCTTGATTGTTGATGATGAAGCAGATATTCGTGAGCTTGTTGCTGGTATTTTAGATGATGAAGGTTATGAAACGCGTGTTGCTTGTAACTCTGATGAAGCATTGGCTCAAATTAGTGAGCGTATTCCAAAGCTCATTTTTTTGGATATTTGGCTACAGGGTAGTCGTCTCGATGGTTTAGCACTGCTTGATGAAATTAAAACACAATATCCGGCTCTTCCGGTTGTTATGATCTCTGGTCATGGTAATATTGAGACGGCTGTTTCCGCTATAAAGCGAGGGGCATATGATTTCATTGAAAAACCTTTTAAAGCTGATAGACTTGTATTGGTTGCAGAGAGAACACTTGAAAATTCAAATTTAAAACGTGAGCTTTTAGAATTGCGAAAGCGTTCGAACGAGACATTAGAGTTGCTCGGAAAATCGACAGTTATAAAAAATTTGCGTCAAATCATAGAAAAAGTAGCACCAACCAATAGTCGCATCATGATAACAGGTCCTTCAGGGGCAGGAAAAGAGACTGTTGCACGAGCTATTCATGCGCTCTCAACGCGTTCGAATGGGCCATTTGTTACAATAAATGCTGCAACGATTACTCCGGAAAGAATGGAAATAGAGCTGTTTGGCAGCGAAATGGAGGGAAGAGAGCGTAAAATTGGTGCCTTAGAGGAAGCTCATGGCGGTATCTTATATCTTGATGAAATTGCTGACATGCCGCGTGAGACTCAAGGGAAGATTCTTCGGGTTTTAACGGGGCAAACATTTGAGAGAATTGGCGGCACAAAACGTGTTAAGGTGGATGTCCGTATCATTTCTTCGACAGCGCAAAATCTTGAAAACCTCATTTCTGATGGGCGCTTTAGGGAGGATCTTTTTCACCGTCTTTCCGTTGTTCCTATTGTTGTTCCGCCCCTTTCAGCGCGTCGTGAAGATATTCCAGAACTTGTACATCATTTTGTAAAAACAATATCACAGCAGGTTGGGATTAAACCGCGTGCAATCAGTGATGATGTGATTGCTATTTTGCAAACGCACGCTTGGCCGGGTAATGTGCGGCAATTACGTAATAATATTGAGCGTCTTCTTATTCTTGTGCGGGATGGTGATGGTCCTATAACAGCGGACTTTCTTCCCAGTGAAGTAAGTGATTCTTTGCCACGTCTTCAAATGGATTCAGATGAAAGTATAATGGATTTGCCGTTACGTGAAGCTCGAGAATTATTTGAAAAGAGATATTTAGTGGCGCAGATTGGGCGTTTGGGTGGAAATATATCACGTACTGCTGAATTTATAGGCATGGAGCGTTCAGCTTTGCACCGTAAACTTAAAGCGCTTGGAGTTTCTTAAAGCGATGCGTATTATTATTTGTGGAGCAGGACAGGTTGGTTATGGGATAGCAGAGCGTCTTGCTGCTGAAAATCACGATGTTACTGTTATTGATATTGAAACGAGATTAATTGAAAAGATTCGCGATACATTGGATGTGAGAGGTTTTGTTGGTCACGGTTCACGGCCTGAAGTTCTTTTGGCTGCAGATGCAGACAAAGCTGATATGTTGATTGCTGTCACTTTGTTTGATGAAGTTAATATGGTAGCTTGCCAAGTAGCACATTCATTATTTAATGTGCCCACAAAAATTGCTCGTATTCGCTCACAATCTTATTTAGAACCACGTTATAAGACGCTTTTTTCCAGAGAGAATATTCCCATTGATGTGGTTATTTCGCCAGAAGTTGAAGTTGGGGAAATGGTTTTGCGCCGTATTGCTTTACCTGGTGCAATAGATGTTCTTTATTTTTGTAATGATGATATTGTGGCACTAGCTTTGGAATGCATGGAAGATTGTCCCGTTATTAATACACCTTTGCGTCAATTAACAGAGCTTTTTCCAGATCTTCATACGACGGTTACTGCTATTAAACGTGGCGCGGAATTATTGGTTGCACATTCAGAAACGCAATTACGCGTTGGTGATATAACCTATCTTGTTGTTTCTCGTGAACAGATGCGTCGTGCTGTTGGGCTTTTTGGTCATAAAGAACAAGATGCCCACCGCATGATTATTGCAGGGGGTGGTCACATTGGCCTTTATGTTGCACAGGCTATTGAAAAGCGTTTTCATAAATTAAAATTGAAGATTATAGAAGCGCATAGAGAAAGAGCCCTCACAATTGCTGATCAGCTTGAAAAAACAACAGTTTTATACGGTAACGTGTTAGATCCAGTGATTCTTCAAGATGCGGGAATTGATCAGTCCGATTTAATGATTACATTGACCAATCAAGATCAGGTTAATCTCTTAAGCGCTATTATTGCTAAAAGATTGGGCTGCAAAGCCAATATGGTATTGATTAATAATGTTGCCTATCAAGAATTTAGTCGTGCTGTTGGTGTGGATGCATATCTTAATCCCCATAGTGTTACAATATCGAGAATTTTGCAACAAATGCGCCGTGGGCGTATTCGTTCTGTTCATTCAGTTTTTAATGGCCGAGCAGAAATTATTGAAGCTGAAGTGATGCAAACATCTTCATTGGTTGGTAAGTCATTATCAGAGCTCAATTTATCAGATGGTTTGAGAATTGGTGCAATTTATCGCAATAAGACAATAATACAGCTTTCGGCAGATACGCGTATTTTGTCTGGTGATAGAATAGTGATTTTTGCTCTTGCTGATAGGGTTCGTGATGTTGAACAACTCTTTCGCGTAAGTTTAGAATATTTTTGATGTATTATCTATGGATATTTGTACTTTTTGGTATAGTGGACAATTAAGATTGGTAGATAGGCTTTGTTTGTCTTCAATGGTTAAAACTGGACAGCGCGTTAAGCTTTTTAGTTATGATAAAAAAATAGATAATCTCCCTGCTGGTGTTGAGCTGTATGAAGCCGAATCAATTTTACCACGCTCAGCAATTTATCGCCTTGATCCCGATTTTTCTGATGATAAACTAGGGTGTACAATTGTTCAGTTCTCGGATTTTTTTCGTGTTATGCTGATGAAATATCAACAAGGTGTTTGGTTAGATACAGATGTTTACCTTGTTAAACAATTTCATCCAGATGCGGATAAGGTTTGGTTGGCAAGAGAAAATAATACAAGAGTAGGCGTTTCTGCACTTTATTTTCCGCCCAATAACCCTATTATAAAAATATTTGAGGATTATTGGGCAGGTGCAGAAATTATTCCTCATTGGCTTGGGTTTAAGCGTCGTGTTTGGAGACCGTTCTGGTTAAAGAGGAAAAAAATGCCGATTTTACCGGGAAATCTTGGCGTTACAATATTTGGCAATGATGGTATTTCACGATTAGCAAAACGATATGGTTTTTTTCATGAAGCAAAGGAAAAGGAAACTTTTTATTATTGGACTGGGCGAAAAACTGAACGTATTTTTGAACCAGCTTTTGGCGTAAAGCCGCTTACAGATTCACGCTTGATAGGCTTTCATATTCACAGAAAGACAAAGACCACGAAAAGACCTCAGGAAGGAAGTTTTTACCATTGGGCGGTATCTCGCATTCCGGATGTTCATCATTTGTTTAGGTAGAGTTATTATTGCTATTTTAACTATTGAGATTTTAATCTATCTTATACAATCTCTTGATTGTAGCTTGCACAAGAGAGTAATGTTAACATATGGACAAAAACATTGAATGTGTAAAGAGCGGTTGTTATATGAACGGAAAGTAAAAATATGAGTGATCCAATGAAAACAGCATTAAGCCTTGTTCCTATGGTTATTGAACAAACAAATCGTGGTGAACGGGCCTATGATATTTTTTCCCGTCTTTTAAAGGAACGGATTATTTTTATTAATGGACCTGTTGAAGATGGTATGGCAATGCTTGTTTGTGCACAATTGCTTTTTTTGGAAGCGGAAAATCCTAAAAAAGAAATTAGTCTTTATATTAATTCTCCAGGTGGTGTCGTAACATCTGGTATGGCTATTTATGATACTATGCAGTTTATTCGCCCTCCTGTTTCTACGCTTTGCATGGGGCAAGCGGCATCTATGGGGTCTTTATTATTAACGGCTGGAGCAAAAGGTCATCGTTTTACATTGCCAAACGCACGTATTATGGTGCATCAACCATCTGGTGGTTTTCAAGGTCAAGCTTCAGATATTGAGCGACATGCGCAAGATATTATAAAGATGAAACGGCGTTTAAATGAAATTTATGTTCAACATACGAGTCAAGATTATGAGGTTATAGAGAGAACTCTCGATCGCGATCATTTTATGACAGCAGAAGAAGCCAAAGCGTTTGGCTTAGTTGATGATGTTATACAATACCGTGCAGAAACTGAAAAAGAAGAAAAAGATTAAGAATTTTTATAGAAAAAACAGCTACTTTAAATCAAGAGTTTTATAAAAAATATCGCAAAATAAGAGAAACACCTAAAAGTATTGAGACATGCATGGTTTTCTATATGTCTTTTAGTTTTCATGATGAAAGGCTTCCTTTGAAAAGGCAAAGTGTTCATATATTGTGGTGAAAGGAAAGAAAAATGAGCAAAATTAGCAATAGCGGGAACGAATCAAAAAATACTCTCTATTGCTCGTTCTGCGGCAAGAGTCAGCATGAGGTGCGTAAGCTCATTGCGGGGCCTACTGTATTTATCTGTGATGAATGTGTAGAGCTTTGCATGGATATTATTCGGGAAGAAAATAAGTCTTCTGGGGTTAAGGTGCGTGATGGTGTTCCTACGCCACAGGAAATTATAACAGTTCTTGATGACTATGTTATTGGTCAGCAGCATGCAAAGCGTGTTCTTTCTGTTGCTGTTCATAATCATTATAAACGGTTGGCGCATCAGTCTAAAAGCAATGATATTGAGTTGGCTAAATCAAATATTCTTCTTGTTGGTCCAACGGGTTGTGGTAAAACTTATCTTGCACAAACATTAGCACGTATTATTGATGTGCCTTTTACGATGGCGGATGCGACCACTTTGACTGAAGCGGGTTATGTGGGAGAAGATGTTGAAAATATTATTTTGAAGCTTCTTCAAGCAGCAGATTATAATGTTGAACGTGCGCAGCGTGGTATTGTTTATATTGATGAGGTTGATAAGATTTCTCGTAAAGCAGACAATCCTTCTATTACAAGAGATGTTTCGGGGGAAGGAGTTCAGCAAGCATTATTAAAAATTATGGAAGGAACGATTGCTTCTGTTCCTCCTCAAGGTGGACGTAAGCATCCGCAACAAGAGTTTCTTCAGGTTGACACCACAAACATCTTATTCATTTGTGGGGGAGCTTTTGCAGGTTTAGAACGGATTATTTCAGGGCGTGGTGAAAAAACTTCTATTGGTTTTTCTGCGACTGTTAAGGCTCCGGATGAGCGTTGTGTCGGTGAAATTTTTCGTGATTTAGAGCCTGAAGATCTTATTAAATTTGGTTTAATACCAGAATTTATTGGGCGGCTTCCTATAGTCGCTACCTTAGAGGATTTAGATGTTAACGCCCTCATGCAAATTTTATCCCAACCTAAAAATGCGTTAGTAAAGCAATATCAGCGTCTTTTTGAAATGGAGAATGTTGAGTTAGCATTTCATGAAGATGCTTTACGTGTTATTGCAAAGAAAGCAATTGAACGTAAAACTGGTGCTCGTGGTTTACGTTCTATTATGGAGAAGATCCTTCTTGAGACGATGTTTGAGCTACCGGCTCTTGAAGGCGTTCAAAAAGTGGTTATTTCGAGTGATGTCGTTGATGGTAAAGCGCGTCCTCTTTATATTTACTCAGAACGTGCAGAAGATAAAGAAAATGTATCAGCATGACATTGTGCGATGCACAATATAAAAGGTGGTAGTGAACGGTATTTGATAGGTGTTTCTAATAATATCATTATAATGCTTGATTTATGTATGAGTAATTACCACTTCATGTACAGTGAAGAGCTGAGATTTTCTAAAGGTGGGCTAATTGTTGTAGATAGCTCATAGGCTCCAGAAAGGAGAGTTATGCAATATATTGATGAAAAGACAGATGAAGTAAGAGATGGGGTTTATGCTGTTTTACCTCTTCGTGATATTGTTGTCTTCCCCCATATGATTGTTCCACTTTTTGTGGGCCGCGAAAAATCAATTCGTGCTCTTGAAGAAACGATGGCGGTTGATAAGCAAATACTATTGGTGACACAAAAAAATGCTTCTGATGACGATCCAAAATCAGAGGATGTTTATCATATTGGTACATTTGCTAATATTCTTCAACTTTTAAAGCTTCCTGATGGTACTGTAAAGGTTTTGGTTGAAGGAACTGCACGTGCAAAAATTAGTCAATTTTCTTTAAGTGAAGGTTATCATCAGGCTTTTGCAACTGTTACAGAAGAACCTAGAGAGAGTGATGTTGAGATTGAAGCTCTTTCAAGGTCAGTGATTACTTATTTTGAAAACTATGTAAAGCTTAATAAAAAAATCTCTCCTGAAGTTGTGAATGCGATTGGCCAGCTTGATAATCCTTCTAAGCTTGCCGATACGATTGCTTCTCATTTGATGATTAAACTGGCAGAAAAACAGGAAATATTAGAGCTCTTACCTGTGCGGGCCCGTCTTGAACGTGTTTTGTCCTTCATGGAAGGAGAAATTTCTGTTTTGCAGGTTGAAAAACGTATTCGTTCGCATGTTAAACGGCAAATGGAAAAAAACCAACGAGAATATTATCTCAATGAGCAGATGAAGGCTATTCAAAAAGAGTTAGGAGCAGGTGATGATAGCCGAGATGAACTCTCTGAATTAGAAGAACGTATCAAGAATACAAAACTATCCAAGGAAGCACAGGAAAAAGCTGGAGCAGAATTGAGAAAATTACGGAATATGTCTCCTATGTCTGCAGAAGCGACAGTTGTACGTAACTATCTTGATTGGTTATTAGCAATGCCTTGGGGTAAAAAATCTAAGATTAAAAACAATTTAGATTTTGCTGAAAAGGTCATGAATAATGAACATTTTGGTCTTGAAAAAGTTAAGGAGCGAATTATTGAATATTTGGCCGTACAAAGTCGCGCGTCAAAGATAAAAGGTCCCATTATTTGTTTATTAGGTCCTCCAGGTGTAGGGAAAACATCATTAGCGCGCTCTATTGCAAAGGCAACGGGACGTGAGTATGTTCGTATCTCATTGGGAGGTGTCCGAGATGAAGCAGAAATTCGTGGACATCGCCGAACATATATTGGATCGATGCCTGGAAAAATTATCCAGTCTATGAAAAAAGCAAAAAAATCTAATCCGCTTTTCTTGCTTGATGAAATTGATAAAATGGGCCAAGATTTTCGTGGTGATCCTTCATCCGCTTTATTAGAAGTTCTTGATCCTGAACAAAATGGTACATTCATTGATCACTATTTGGAAGTTGAATATGATCTTTCTGATGTCATGTTTATCACAACTGCCAATACGCTTAATATTCCAGGTCCGTTAATGGATCGTATGGAAATTATTCGTATCGCTGGTTATACTGAATGTGAGAAAATGGAAATTGTTAAACAGCATCTTTTACCAAAGGCACTAAAAGATCACTGTTTATCTAAAAAAGAACTCAGTATTTCTGATGGCGCACTAAGGTCAATTATTCAGTTTTATACACGTGAGGCAGGCGTTCGTAACCTTGAACGTGAACTCATGAAAATTTCCCGCAAATCCGTTACAAAAATTCTCAAAACACATCAAAAATCTGTAAAAGTTACAGAAAGTAATATTCATGATTTCTTGGGTATTAAACGTTATCATTACAATCAGATTGAAGGAGAAAATCAAGTTGGTGTTGTAACAGGTCTTGCGTGGACAGAAGTCGGTGGAGAGTTATTGACTATTGAAGGAGTTATGATGCCCGGCAAAGGGAAGATGACTGTAACTGGAAATTTACGTGATATTATGAAAGAGTCCATTTCAGCGGCAGCATCTTATGTACGTTCTCGTGCTGTTGATTTTGGTATTGAACCTCCACTTTTTGAAAAACGCGATATCCATGTTCATGTTCCAGAGGGTGCGACACCAAAAGATGGCCCATCGGCTGGGATTGCAATGGTGACAGCAATTGTTTCGGTCCTTACAGGAGTAGCTGTGCATAAAGATATTGCAATGACTGGTGAAATTACTTTACGTGGACGCGTTTTACCCATTGGTGGATTAAAAGAAAAACTCTTAGCAGCTCTTCGAGGAGGGATAAAAAAAGTACTTATTCCTGAAGAAAATGCAAAAGATTTGGTTGATATTCCTGATGATGTCAAAAATAATATGGAAATTATTCCGGTAAATCATGTGAGTGAAGTTTTGAAACACGCTTTGGTTCGTTTTCCAGACACTATTGAATGGAAAGAACCCTCTACAGGGGCTGTGCCAATCCGGTCAGAGAGCAGTGATAGTGAAGGAATACAGATTGCGCACTGATTCACTTATCTCATTTATAACGGCATTTTTTAGGTGGTAGAAGATGTTGTTGAGGTTATTATTCTGTTTTTTGTTGGAAAAAGTGAAAAATTCCGTGAATAACTGTGATTATTGCTAAAAAAACAATGTTTTGGATAAAAATAAGACTTCTGTTTGCTGTACTTTTCAATAAACTGACCAATAACATGATTAAGTCATGTTCAGGTAATATAGGGAAAGGAAATATTTTATGAATAAAAGTGAATTCGTTAGCTCCGTTGCTGAAAAGGCAGGTGTTTCGAAAGCGCAAGCTGGTGCTGTTGTTGATGCTTTTATGGCTTCTGTAACAGAAGCTTTGGCTTCAGGGGGAGATGTTCGTCTTCCAGGTTTTGGCACTTTTGAAGTTTCTCATCGTGCTGCAACAAAGGGGCGTAATCCTTCAACTGGTGCTGAAATCGATATTCCAGCACGTTCTGTACCCAAATTTTCTGCAGGAAAAAGCCTTAAAGAAGCAGTTAATAAAAAATAATTTAAGCTACATTAAAAAAACCCGATTTATTTATAAACGGGTTTTTTTAACACATGTGTTATGCTTGTTTTTCACATAAAACTTTGAGATCCTTGCGATATTTTTTATTTTCATGTATTGCTGAAATATATTGTTTTTAGTCTTTTCAATGAAATATTGTACTGTATTAATTGAGCGCGGGTATGGCTTATAAAATGTAATATTAACTTTTATTACGCTGAAGTGTTACGGTATTTATTTCAAAACAAGATCCGTAAATAATATGAAGCGGAAAACTCTGTAAAGTCCATAAAAGTTATTATATATCACCATTTACGCTTAATAAAAGTGCATGTTGGTGCCACCTTGCTATCTATTTTCTCAGTTCCTATAATGTTGCGACTAGCCCCAGATATCTGAGACGAGTGCATAAGGGATAGTTTTATTCTTTTACTCTTATACGCCAACCTTTCTTGTGACGCACCAAGAGGATAATTTTATTGATTTATTATAAGATCCTGAAATAAAAAAATCTTTTGATATTCAGATTTGGTTTTTAATATTGGGATTTTTCTTGGCATTTGAGAGGGGAGAGATAGCTCCAGCTCTATCCTACAAATATTTTTTCCATATCTTTATTTCACTTGTGATATGCAAGCGAGTATTTTTCCTTCATCATACAAGAGTTAAAATGAGAGAACATCACAAATTTTGAGGGAGGAAGTTAAAAAACAGAAAAATTACTCTTATAAAATAATATACATTACGTAATATAAAAACTATTAATAAAGATAGTACAGTATTACTTGTGTATCTCCATTTATTTATTTTGATTATTCATAATATGTTTATATAATTATTTTGTTTTTAGTCATTAAATCATATTAAATTATTGATAGCGGTAAAGTTTTTTTATAGCCAAAAGTTATTTTACAGCATCTACATAATTGAATAAATGATGAAACGTAGGGTAGTATTTATTGATTGGGGGAGACAGTCTTTAAAAGGCTTTAGAATGATTTTTTCACGAGAGTTATAAAGATCTATTCAGTAGGAGAGAGGCGAATCGTGTGTTTTTTATAAACAGGAGCTCTTTGATTCTTTATTTGCTAACCACTGAGTACAATCATTGAGAGCTCTCGCTGTTATGGCTTGTTTTTTTACTAATTTTTTTTCTTTACTTGGTAAGCGTTTTCCTGAATGTTTAATAGAAGCAATAGGCGGAAAGAGTCCGAAATTGATATTCATTGGCTGAAAAGATTGTGTTTCTGCTTTTTCATCTATGATGTGTCCCCCTGTAATATGATTCAAAAGGGCTCCGAATGCTGTAGTTTGTGGGGGTAGGTCAGGGGAAATATGATGATATTCGGCAGCAGCAAAACGTCCAGCAAGAAGCCCTATTGCCGCTGATTCTACATAACCTTCACATCCGGTAATTTGCCCTGCAAAGCGTAGTTGTTTTTTTTGTTTTAAACGAAGGGTTTGATCAAGAATAATTGGCGAGTTGAGGTAGGTATTGCGGTGAAGACCACCAAGACGCGCAAACTCTGCTTTTTCAAGACCGGGAATCATTCTAAAAATGCGAATTTGTTCACCATATTTCAATTTTGTCTGAAAGCCGACCATATTATAAAGCGTTCCAAGTTTATTATCTTGGCGTAATTGAACGACAGCATAGGGTTTAACTGTAGGGTTATGGGCATTAGTTAAGCCCATAGGTTTCATAGGACCATGTCTTAACGTTTCAATTCCGCGCTCAGCCATAATTTCAATGGGGAGGCATCCATCAAAATAGGGCGTTTTTTCAAAGTCACGAAACTCTGTTTTTTCAGCATTTTTTAACGCTTCAACGAATGTTTCATATTGTTCTTTGTTGAGGGGACAATTAAGATAATCTTTTCCTGTTCCCTCAGGACCAATTTTATCATAGCGAGACTGATACCAACAAATGTTGATATCAATACTGTCGGTATGGATAATAGGTGCAATTGCATCAAAAAAAGAAAGAGCTTTTATACCGGTTATTGCTTGTAATTTTTGAGCAAGTGCAGGCGATGTAAGGGGGCCTGTTGCAATGACAACATGTTTCCAAGCTTTAGGAATTTCTTGAATTTCTTCACGTTTGATTGTTATAAGAGGGTGGTTTTCAAGTGCTGTCGTAACGGTTTTTGAAAATCCATCACGGTCAACAGCAAGAGCACTACCTGCGGGAACTTTGTTGGCATCAGCAGCTTTCATAATTAACGATTTTGCTAATCGCATTTCAGCATGTAAAAGTCCTACGGCATTTGTTAATGAATCATCGCAACGAAACGAATTTGAACAAACCAGTTCTGCCAATTTATCGGTTTTATGGGCATCTGATTTTTTTTCGGGTCGCATTTCATGCAAAACAACAGAAATTCCTGACTGAGCGATTTGCCAGCTTGCTTCACACCCCGCAAGACCGCCACCGATGATATGAATTGGGATATCAAATGTCTTTAACATAATTGACTTTTAGCGTAAGCAGTTATGTATGAAAAGCATAGATTTTGTTTTTTTTAATATATTTGTTTGCTTTTTTTCTGTAATTAATGGTATAGAAACGCCGCTTGTATAAGGTTATTAGCTTGTAAGTTTGAGCGGATGTGGCGAAATTGGTAGACGCACCAGATTTAGGTTCTGGCGGGAGACCGTGGGGGTTCGAGTCCCTCCATCCGCACCAAAGCAATCCCTTAAGTGCTACGGATTTCTACGTGTCTGAAATTCCGCTTCATGGTAAATGTAACACTCGAAGTGTTAGAATGTAATGATTATTAGAGTGGGTTGATCCCTCTCCTTAGAAAAATGAAGGTGTTTAATGCAGGTTACCGAGACGCTTAATGAAGGACTGAAGCGCGAAATTAAGATCGTGGTTCCAGCGAAAGATTTAGAAGAAAAGTTGAATGAACGATTGGATGATACCAAGGGAAAAATCAAGCTTAATGGTTTTCGTCCCGGTAAAGTGCCTAGTGGGCATTTGCGAAAAATGTATGGTAAATCCTTTATGGCGGAGATTCTCAATGAGATACTCAGTGATGCACCCCGTTCTATTTTAGCGGACCGCAATGAACGTGCAGCGATGCAGCCAAAAATTGATATAGATGAAGATGAAAAAATTCTAGATGGCAAAGCTGATTTTACTTTTAGTTTAAAGTATGAAGTTTTACCAAAAATTGACATTAAAGATTTTGAACATATTAAGGTTATCCGTGAAATTGCAATTATTCCTGAACAGGATATTGATGATCAAGTCAATCGCGTCCTTTCTTCTACACGTAATTATTCTCTAAAAGAGGGGAATTCTGAAGAAGGTGATCGCATTACTATAGATTATCAAGGTAAGCTTGAAGGCGTTCCATTTGAAGGTGGGGCAGATAGTGATGCACAACTGATTCTTGGGGCAAAACAATTTATTCCTGGTTTTGAAGAGCAATTGGTTGGTGTGAAAGCTGGGGATGTAAAAACGATTTTTGTTAAATTTCCTGATAATTACAGTGCGGCACATTTGGCGGGACGGGAAGCAGAGTTTGACATTACTGTCAAAGCTGTCTTTAAACCAGATGAATTAAAAATTGATGATGAAGCAGCGCAAAAAGTTGGTTTAGAGTCTCTAGATCGCTTACGTGAGGTCGTTCGTGGGCAGATTGAAAGCCAATATGGTTCAGTGACACGTCAAAAAGTTAAGCGTCAAATTCTTGATGCTTTAGATGCTGATTATAATTTTGAGATTCCTGAAGAACTTTTAGAGGTTGAGTTTAACAGTATATGGGCTCAGGTTAATGATGATTTGAAAAAGGCTGGGCGCAGTTTTGAAGATGAAGGTATTACAGAAGAAAAGGCACGGGAGGAATATCGTGTCCTTGCGCAGCGTCGTGTTCGTCTTGGTTTGGTGCTTTCTGAAATTGGAATGAAGGTTGGTGTTAAAGTTAGTGAGGATGAGCTAAAAGCAGCAGTTTTTGATCAGGTTCGCCAGTATCCTGGACAAGAGAAAGAGATTATGGATTTTTTCCGTAAGACTCCGGAAGCTGTTGAAAATCTACGTGCTCCGATTTTTGAAGAAAAGGTCATTGATCATTTATTAGCACAGATAAAAGTCACAGATAAAGAAGTGACGGTTGAAGAGTTGATGAAAGAATATGACGAATCAGATATCCCTGAAGAAAAGCCGGCAAAGAAAAAGTCTGCAGTGAAAGAAACGTCTACAGAGAAAAAACCAGCTAAGAAAAAGGCTCCTAAAAAAGCTTAATATTTATGCAAACAGAACAAGCCCGATAGAAACGGGCTTGTGTTGTAAGATTTATGTCCTGGGGTTACACTGAGAGAATGGTTTTAGATAAGCCATGAGTAAATTTTAAAATATTGGTAGTGGATTGGCAATGAGCATCATTGATACGCGTACTCCTGATTCTAAGCGTTTTATTTCTGGAGTTACAGGTGATTGGGAAGTCATCATTGGCATGGAAGTTCATGCGCAAATCATATCAAATTCAAAACTTTTTTCAGGAGCATCAACAAAATTTGGTGCAGAGCCGAACAGTCATGTATCACTTATTGATGCAGCCATGCCAGGTATGTTACCTGTTCTTAATCAAGAATGTGTTCGTCAAGCGGTTCGAACGGGGTTAGGATTAAAGGCGCATATTAATTTAAGATCTGTTTTTGATCGCAAAAACTATTTTTATCCAGATTTACCGCAGGGGTATCAGATTTCTCAATTTCGCTATCCGATTGTGGGAGAGGGAAAGATTATTATATCTGTTGGTCCAGATTCGAATGGCCAATTTGAGGATATTGAAGTGGGAATTGAGAGGTTGCATCTTGAACAAGATGCTGGAAAATCGATGCACGATCAACATCCAACAATGTCTTTTGTAGATCTTAATCGTTCTGGTGTTGCTCTTATGGAAATTGTTTCCAAGCCTGATATGCGCTCATCAGATGAAGCCAAAGCCTATATGACAAAATTGCGTACGATTGTTCGTTATTTGGGCACTTGCGATGGCAATATGGATGAAGGTTCTATGCGTGCAGATGTCAATGTATCTGTTCGTCGTCCTGGTGAAAATTTTGGAACGCGCTGTGAAATTAAAAATGTGAATTCTATTCGCTTTATTGGTCAAGCAATTGAATATGAAGCGCGTCGTCAGATCGCAATTTTAGAAGATGGAGGCGTCATAGATCAAGAGACTCGGCTTTTTGATGCCGCTAAAGGTGAAACGCGCTCTATGCGCTCAAAGGAAGAAGCGCATGACTATCGTTATTTTCCTGATCCTGATCTTTTACCGTTAGAATTTGATCAAGCATTTGTGGATGCTTTGGCAGCAGACTTACCAGAGTTGCCTGACGCTATAAAAGCACGTTTTGTTAAGGAAATGGGATTGACAGTGTATGATGCTTCCATTCTTGTGACAGAAAAGGCTATTGCTGATTATTTTGAAGAGGTAGCGCGTGGGCGTGATGGAAAAATAGTTGCCAATTGGGTGATTAACGACCTTTTAGGGGCTTTAAATAAAGATAATCGTGAGATTGAAGAGTCACCAGTATCGCCAAATCAATTGGGAAGCATTATTGATCTTATAAAAGAAGGAGTTATTTCTGGAAAAATTGCCAAAGATCTTTTTGAGATTATTTGGAATGAGGGGGGAGATGCACGCCAAATTGTAGAAGAACGAAATATGAAGCAGGTAACGGATACAAAGGCTATTGAAAGAGCTGTTGATGAGATCGTTGCCAATAATTCTGATAAAGTTGCGCAAGCAAAGCACAAACCTGCTTTAGCTGGTTGGTTTGTTGGACAGGTAATGAAAGTAACAGGTGGTAAGGCAAATCCCCAAGCTGTTAATGAATTGGTTAAGATGAAACTTGGCATAGATTAAATTTTATGGGGTGGAGAAGAAGCCATACATATGATATCTTCTTGAAATTAAAGGATAGCACGTTAACCTATCAATTGGAATTGTAGTTGAATTTACTAGTAACTTTTTCGATAATTTCAATCGTTAATAATTTTATTCCAACGATTAATTTCATGAACGCACTAAATGAATGGAATAGCAGATGGCTCGTTTTTTTAAGCAAATCTTCACATGGTGGAATGGCAATACCATTGGTACGCGTTTTTTCACATGGCGCAAAGGTAAGCAGATAGGGGAAGATCAATTTGGAAATATATATTATGAAGGAGGACTTCATAAGGATGGTTATCCGCACCGTTGGGTTATCTATAAAGACTATTCTGAGGCCTCTACTATTCCACCAGGTTGGCATGGCTGGATTCATCATCGCTGTGAGTGTCCACCAACACAAGAGGATTATCATCCTTATGAATGGGAAAAGCCACATGTTGCCAATATGACAGGAACAAATGAGAACTATCGACCAAAGGGGGCTATCACCTCCAATGGAGAGCGTTCTTGTGTGCATGAAGATTATGATGCGTGGTCACCTAAAAAATAACATGTTTTAATGTGCGTGTGTATTTTTGTCTTATTTGACTCTATGTTATGAAAAGAATTATTTTTTAAGGTGCGATTGATTTTGATATGATGAGATTTTTTTTATTGTTAGGGGCGAGGCATTTTTTTTATATTTTTTTTATGGAAATTTTAGTGTTTTTATCCTTAAATAATGGGGTGCGGGCTGAGCGTATTAGCAATGGAATTGCTGTTTTTGCAGGTCTTGACAAAATCACGGGACGGACCACACGTTTTGAAGTTACTCTTGGTAAAATTTATCAGTACGGCGCATTACAGGTAACACCACGTGCGTGTTATACGAGCTCTAAAGATGAACCCACGCGTACAACTGGTTTTGTTGAAGTCAATGAAGTAACATTAGATAAAAAAATACGGCGTATTTTTACAGGATGGATGTTTGCAGATAGTCCTGGTTTGAACGCTGTTGAGCATCCTATTTATGATGTGTGGTTAAAGGATTGCAAGCAGAATGCTCAAGATCTTCCTCTTCAATAATTAGTGTGTTATCTATTTATAATACATTGATTTATAATGGTCCTTTATCATTTTACAACTTAATAGCAAATTCCTATGATTACCTCATTTAATTTTTTTTATATTGAATAATCCAAACTATTCTCTTGCGCGTTACAAGTGGCGGATGTGTCAATAACACTGTCTAAAAAAGGAATAAAAAATTCCGTCATGAACTGTTTAAATTCAAAGATGCATGATTAGAATCAACATATTTTTTAAGTGTTTCATAAGAGACAGTTCTTGAATTATATCTGTTAAAGGTTGAAATGAAAGGCTTGTTTATATTTGTTAAAGAGATGAACTGACGCTTTTGCATGTATGTGGGAAACAGATTATCAAGTAAGTAATTTATCATGAAACACTAATTATTATATCTAGAGAACGCTGTATTGGTATTTTTCTCATAGAGATGTCGTTTTTCGTTCAAAGCGTAGAAGCAATGCAGGCCATATTAATGGAAAAATTGAGATTTAAGATTCTTTAAAGTTTATCAATCGAAGTATAGCTTGGTTAAAAAATGCAATAATCAATATATTTCTAGTAAGAAAATAATGTTTATATATTTTTATTATACACCACCTCATAAGTGAGTTTGTCTATTCGTAAGTTCTTGTATATTGCATGGTAACTTCACATTTAAGTAAGTAGGATACCACTAAGTTTGTAAATCATATTCTTGATATCCATGCTTTTTAAAATCTTTTGTATAAAATACACGTGTTTTCATATAGAGCTATTGAAAATTTAAAAAGGGGTTTCGAAGAGGCGTTGAGAAGATTCTGCATCACTGGGAATGGTATATTTATTTTGTATAAAGTATAACCCATTTTCTAAAAAATACGAGATTTTATACAATGAAAGTTTCTAGTCACCAACATAATGATGTTTCCCGATTGCCAAAACAACCTAAAGAACCCTTATTGAATGTTCCATTTATTATAGTTGTTTTGATAGCATTTTGTTTTTGTCTTTATTGCATTTCTCAGTATTTTTTTTCTCATCATGTTTATGTTGAAAGTCTTGAGCTTTTTTCATTTATACCAGCATTGTTTAAGAGGGATCCTGTAGCATTTTGTTATACCATGGTGAGTTATTCATTTATGCATAGTAGTTTTAAACATGTTGCTCTTAATATGGTTTGGCTTTTGGTTTTCGGCTCTCCTTTAGCAAGGCATTTTGGTGTTTTACGTTTTTTAATTTTTTGGGTGTTAACGGCAGTTATTTCTGTTTTGACTTATTTTACATTTCATCAAGAAAGTACCATATCACTTATTGGGGCGTCAGGTTCCGTATCTGGAATGATGGGTGCTATTGCACGTTACGGTTTTCCTAGTGGTAATCTAGCTGTCAATGCGCAGAACGAAAAACTTTTAGGACCTTTATTATCTGTCAAAAAAGCTCTGTGTTCTAAGGGGGTTCTTGTTTATATGAGTGTATGGCTGACGACTGATTTGATCATAGGTATTTCTTCTATTTTGTTTGAAGAAAATGGCATCTCAATAGCATGGGAAGCTCATATTGGCGGGTTTTTTGCGGGTTTTTTGTTGGTTGGTTTTTTTGATGTTTCACAAAAAATTAAAAACTAGAATCTAAGATATTGATGTGCCACATAAAGAGCTATTGTTGCTGCATTTGAAACATTTAATGATTTAATATTTCCAGGCATGTCAAGGCGTGTTAAAGCGCAAACGGTTTCGCGTGTTTTTTTACGTAAACCTTTACCTTCTGCTCCTAAAACAAGAGCAATTTTATTCCCTGTTAATGCTGTTTCTAGAGGTTGGTCACCTTCTGAATCGAGACCAAAGCTTGTAAAACCTGTTTGATGAAGTTCTTGAAGAGCTTCAGCAAGGTTTCGTACGGTAATATAATGAATCATTTCCAGAGCTCCAGATGCCGCTTTCGCAAGAACACCGCTTTCGTGGGGAGAGTGACGGCAAGTTGTAATAAGTGCTTTAGCTTTCAATGCAACTGCAGAGCGCATAATAGCGCCAACATTATGTGGATCGGTAATTTGATCCATGACAATGACCAGATCAGTATTGGTTAGTTCCGACAGTTTGCATGGTTTGAGGGGGAGAGTTTCCAAAACAATACCTTGATGAACAGCCTCACTTCCAACAAGCGAATCAAGATATTTGGGGGTGCATAATGTAACAGAGCAAGGATAATCTGATTCGGATATATTTAATCGTTTTAAGGCATTTTGTGTAACGTAAAGACATTTTAAAATTCTTTTTGGGTTTTCTAAAGCAGCCTGAACAGAATGAATGCCATAAAGATGGATGATCTCTTGCTGTAAAGAAGCAGCTTTCTTCTTTGGGTGTGTAAAAAATCGAGAAGGAGAGCCTTTTATATCGCGATATCGGCGACGCAAACGAGCATAATGAGAATTTTGTGATGTTTTTTCTTTCATAGCTTCTTTATAACGTATTAATAAGAAAAATAGAGAGAAAAAATCTATGATTTAAAATTATGAGCAGGAAATTTGTACAGAATTGTATTTATTCTGTTGACAGATACAATAGTAATCGTCATAACCACTTCGCAATCAGATTGAATTGAATGGGTATTCAAGGTGGTTGTCGTGATGTCTCATTGCGCGACTTTATCGGTGTAATGGAGGGGTGCCCGAGTGGTTAAAGGGGGCGGACTGTAAATCCGTTGCGTATGCTACGTTGGTTCGAATCCAACCCCCTCCACCATTCATCGAAGGAGAGTTAGTACGTGGGTCATGCGGGTATAGCTCAATGGTAGAGCAGCAGCCTTCCAAGCTGAATATGCGGGTTCGATTCCCGCTACCCGCTCCAAATGGTTGTTAATGATTGGGCAAATAGGTATGATGGAGGATATTCCATTTATAAATTTGGTGGGGTTTTCCGTCTAAGAGTTGTGGTGATTGGGCTGTTTACAGTCTGGTCAGACTTAAATTTTGCAGAACTGTCCCTAGGTGCTAATAAAAATAGGGAATAAAACAAGAGATTAATAGCAATGGCGAAGAGCAAGTTTGAACGAACAAAACCGCATGTTAATATTGGTACGATTGGTCACGTTGATCATGGGAAGA